>NZ_JBEXGU010000004.1:0-147114 GCF_040607515.1 Streptosporangium sp. NPDC005286
TCGGTCACCGCAGCACGCTGCGGCTCCCTCCTCCGCCTTGCGAGACACCACCTGACCGATCCTCGCCACGGCAAGATCCGCAGGACAGGGCCTAGGGCCACTGATCCGGTCGCGGGACCGTTCTCCCGGTCACGGCGGCCTACCGGCGCCATCTCCGGGAGCCGGGCAGCGCGGGGGCGACACACCGCCGGCCGGAAGCGCCTAGTCGAGCCGGAAGGTCTCCACGAACGTGTCGACGTGCCCGCTGGCCTCGGCCCACTGCCCGGCGGGTGCGAAGAACCAGAACATCCCGACGCCGCCGGAGTCACGGATGACGCATCGGGCGTACAGCCGGAAGGGCATGCCCGACGCGTCCTTGTGCGCGAAGCCGAACTCCAGCTCGGCACCGTCGCCCCCGGCGAAGGAGATCGGGCGCCGGACGAGTTCCCGGTAGGAGTCGGGCGCGAACGTGTCCTTCCTGAGCGCGTCGCGCAGCTCGTCGAGGATGGCGGCAGGGGCCCGGGTCTCCTTCCGGCTGAGGTTCGCGAAGGCTCCCAGGTACCAGGAGGACGAGGAGAGGATCGAGCTTTCCGGCCGGCTCCAGCTCACCTGGTCCTCGGCCTCGTCCTTGGTCCAGCCGTCGGGCACCGCGATGGAGAATCCACGGGAATCCTTGTGGAGTGTGAAGCCGCGCGGCAGCGAGCCAGGTAGCGGGGAGGACGGCGAGTTCTGGCCGGAGCCCGTGGAGGCCGTCGAACCTGCGCCGGGACCGGGCGTTCTGGCGCTCTCCAGCGTGGCGGAGCCGCCCTGGACTCCCCAGATCACCGCGGCGGCCACGGCGACCGCCAGTACAGCCGCCCCCGCGGCCACCATCACCTGGGGGCGAGGCCACCGGGAGGCGCCGGACCGGGCATGATCGCTCGAAGAGGTCGGCCCGGTCCCGGCCGGAGTGGCGCTCCCGGCCCGTCCGCCGCCTTCGGCCGGACCCGGGGCCTGCCAGGCGGGTCCGGCGTACCCGGTCGGACCCGGGATCTGCCAGGAACGTCCGTCCTCCGGCGAACGCGCGTCCACCCGGTCCGGTGCGGCTCCGGCGGCCACCGGCGCGAGCAGCGCCTCGGCCTGGCCGGCCGTCAGCCGCTCGGCGGGATCCTTCCTGAGCAGGCCCTCGATGACCGGGCCGAGCCGGTCCGCGTACCGGGCCGGCGCCGCCGGGCGGCTGATGATCGCTGTGATCGTGGCCATCGGGCTCTCCCGCTCGAACGGCCTGCGGCCCTCCACGGCCTCGTACAGCGTCACGCCCGTCGCCCACAGGTCGGAGGCGGCCGAGGCACGCTCGCCGCCGAGCTGTTCCGGCGCGAGGTAGGGGATCGTGCCGAGCAACTGCCCGGCACCGGTCAGATCCGTGGTGTCGTGCACCGCCGCCGCGATCCCGAAGTCGGTCAGCACGGCCCGGTCGCCCCTGAGCAGGATGTTGGCGGGCTTGACGTCGCGGTGCACGATCCCCGCCGCCTCCGCCGCGGCCAACGCGGAGATCACCCGCAGCCCGATCTCCGCGACCCTGGCCTCGGCCAGCCGCCCCTCCGCCCTGAGCACCTCCGCCATGGACGGTCCCTCGACCAGCTCCATGACGATCCACGGACGGCCGTCCTCCTCGACCACGTCGTAGACGGTGACGATGCCGGGATGGCCCCTCAGCGTCGCCGCGGTACGGGCCTCGCGGAGCGTCCGCAGCAGCAGTCGCTCGCGGTCCTCGGCGGGCAGCCCGGCGGGTGGCCGCACCTCCTTGACCGCGACGGTCTGGTGGAGCAGCTCGTCCCTGGCCCGCCAGACGACGCCCATGCCGCCTTCCCCGAGAGGGGCCCGCAGGAGGTACCGGCCTGCCAGCACGCGTGACGGCTCTTCCGGCATGCGGGCGAACCTATCGCTTTCCTCGCTCCCGATCCACCGCGATGCCGGTTCCGCGGTCCGGGACGCAGGCGATCGCGGAGCCCGTCAGTATCCCGCGGCGGGATCGATGACCCCCTCCAGCGGAAGGCCCGCCCGCAGGTTGCGTACGTTCCGCTCGACCCGCTCGCAGAACATCCGGGTGACGTACTCGGCGGAGTCGGCGCAGTGCGAGGTGATGAGCACCCTGTCCTCGGCCCAGAGCGGGTGCCCCTCGGGGAGCGGTTCCGGGTCCGTCACGTCCAGCCCGGCGGCGGAGATCGTTCCGGCGCGGAGGGCCTCGACGAGCGCGTCGGTCTGGACGTGCGCGCCACGGGCGACGTTGACGACGACGGCGTGCGCCGGCAGCAGGGCCAGCTCGGTGGCACCGATGACGTGGGTCGTCTCCGGTGTCAGGGCGAGGGCCAGCACCAGGATGTCGGTCTCCGGAAGCACGGCGGGCAGGGCCTCGGGCGGCAGCGTCTGCTCGGCGCCCTCGATGCTCTCCGCCCGGCGGCGGATCACCCGGATCCGGCACCCGAACGGCCGCAGGAGCCGGATGAGCTCGGTCGCTATACCGCCGCCGCCGAGGATCGTCACCCGCCGGCCGTGCAGGGAGCCGGGATCGACCGAACACCAGCGGGGGGTGCGCGCCTGCCGGGCGAGGTTGCGCAGGCAGGCCAGCATCAGCATGAGCGCGTGCTCGCCGACCTGCCCGGCGAACGACCCCTTGGCGCAGCTGAAGGCCACCGGCCGGTCGAGCACGCCGGAGGCGGTGAATCTCTCCACCCCCGCCCAGGGGAACTGCACCCAGTTGATCCGGGGGTGGGCGTCCAGAGCCGAGCGGAGCAGTTCCGGCTCACCGGGGATGAGCCACACCAGGCCGTTCGCCTCGGCGAGCGGGACATTGACGCCACCGCCGCCGGACACGGCCTCCTCGACCCTGAGGCGCAGGCGGTCGAGGTCGGGGGAGTTGGGACGGTCGTAGGCCGCCCCCGCCTCCGGGGACGGGGCTATCGCGATTCGGGCTTCCATAACCGACATTCTGTACGTGGCCCACCGGCCGCGTACCTCGGCGTCCCGCACTCGTCACCGGGTGCCGGACGGGATCGATCACCCGTGCTTCTTGCGTTCCCTGACCAGCTTGAAGAACTCGCGCTCGGAGGCCGCGAACTTCGTGACGCCCTTCTCCGGGTCGGTCACCACGAAGAACAGCCAGGGGCCGGTCGCCGGTCTCAGCGCGGCCTCGATGGCATCGGCGCCCGGGTTGCCGATGGGGCCGGGCGGCAGGCCGGGGCGCACGTAGGTGTTGTACCGCGACGTGCTCTGGAGATCCTTGGTCGAGGCACCGACGCCGAACGCGGTGGGCACGTACGACGCCACCCGGGTGAGCGGTGCCAGGCCGCCCGCCCCCGGCGCACCCCCGACCTTCACTCTCGGGCGACGCCGGATACGTGAGCGGCCCCCGACCGGTGTGGCCGGGGGCCGCTCGCTGGGGATGTGTCAGGTCTCCACGCCGATGTGCACCGGACCGGCATCCGGTCTGACCGCGCTGAGGACGTTCGTCGGGATGCGGAACACCCGGCCGGGTGCCGCCGGCCACCACAGCCGCTTCCGTGCGATGACCTTTCCCTCCTGCCGGAGGACGATCCGGGGGAACGGGATGTAGCGGTCGCTCCACAGCAGCAGGCGGCGACGGGCCGGGGCCGGATCCCCCGGACGGAAGATCTCCGGCGCCACCCAGCGGAAGGGCGCGTCGGCGACGAGACGCACCTGCTCGGCCGGTGCGCTCCTGCCGCGCAACCAGTCGATGACGGAGCGCGCGACATGGGCGCCGTCGATCGCCGCGATGTCCGCGGTGTCGACCGGGTGGAGCAGGTTGCCCACGGCGAACACGCCCGGCCTGTCGGTACGTAGCGCGTTGTCGACCAGCGGGCCGTTCGTGCCGGGGTCCATGGTGATTCCCGCCGCGCGTACCAACTCGTGGTCGGGGATCCAGTCGCCGGTGAGGACGAGTGTGTCGCACTCGACGACCCGCCTGGCGCCGGTGTCGAGGTCCTCGATCTCGACGGCCCGCAGTTCCGGCCGGCCGATGACCTTCGTCACCCGGGTGCGGGTGGCGACCCTGGTACGGAAGAGGATCCTGCCAGGGACGCTGAACAGGGAGTAGGAGTCCGGCCGGGGATACTCGGTGGTCATCAGGACGGTCCGGCAACCGGCCTCGCGCAGGGTCAGCGCGGCCGACCAGCTGACCAGCTCGGCGCCGACGACGACGGCCCTCCTGCCGACCTTCCCGTGCTGCAGGTGGACGAGATTCTGCAGGTGCCCGGTGGTGTAGACGCCGTGGGCGCGGTCTCCGGGGATGAGACGGGCCGGTCGTGGGCGCTCCCGGGCACCGGTCGCCAGGATGACGGCCCGCGCCTCGACGCGGATGCGGCCCCGTGGGGTGGTGGCCTCGATCGTCCGGTCACCGGCCCAGTTCGTCACGGTGGCGTTCGTCAGGATCTTCGCACCGGCGGCCTCGGCCTGCCGGACGAGCCTCCTGGCGTAGGCGGGACCGCTCATGAAGCGCCGCATGTCCCTGATCCCGTAGCCGGGATGGTCGCTGTGCCGGGGGATGCCTCCGGCCGTGCTCTCCCGGTCGAGGACGAGGACGTCACCGTTGATCCTCGGCGCGAGTTCACGGGCGGCGCTCAGCCCGGAGGGGCCGGCGCCGATGATGACGACGGCAGGGGTAAGGGTGGTGATGTCGCCGGGTGTCATCGGCCGGCCTCCAGCGGTGCGTGGCGCTGCTCGCAGGCGCTCTCGCCCCTGCTCTCCAGCAGCTTCTTGATCTCGGCGCCGCAGAAGAACCCCTGGCAGCGCCCGTTCATCGCCCGGGTACGGCGGCGCAGCCCCTCCAGGGTGGCCGGTGGGATCGGTGACCGGAAGGTGTCGCGGATCTCACCGGCGGTCACCCGCTCGCAGAAGCAGACCACCTTGCCGTAGGCGGGGTCGGCGGCGATCCGGGCGGCGTCCTGGTACGGGCGGGTGAACGCCTCCCCGAGGTTGGGCATGCGGGGCGGCTCCGGCAGGTTCTCCCGTGGTACGAGCGCCAGTCCGGCGTCGCGGACGAGGTCGGCGACGTGCTCGGCGATGGCGATGCCGGCGGTCAGGCCGGTCGAGCGGATCCCGCCGGCCAGCACGTAGCGCCGCCCGGCGTCGGCCTCGATGAGGTAGTCGGGGTGGTCGCTCGCCGCGCGCAGGCCCGCGTAGGTCGCGGTGACCTCCTCAAGCAGCAGGTCGGGCATCAGCTTCTCGCCCTTGCCCAGCAGGAACTCGATTCCCTGCTCCGAGGTCCCGGTGTCGGTGCGGTCGACGAGGTCCTCGGCGGTGGGACCGAGCAGCACGTTGCCGTAGACGGTGGGGCTGATCAGCACGCCCTTGCCGCGCGAGCTGGGCACCGGCAGAATGATCTTGTTGACCATCGGGCGGGCGAGCTTGTCGTAGACCAGCAGCTCGCCGCGGCGCGGCGTGACCGTGAAACGGTCGTGGCCGAACAGCCGGTCGATGACGTCGGCGCCGAGCCCGGCCGCGTTGACCACCCAGCGGGCGTGCACATCCCCGCCGGAAGCGCGCAGCACCGTGCGGTCGCCGAGGTCCTCGACCGAGGTGACCGCCCGGTTCAGCAGCAGCGTCACGCCGCGGCCGACCGCGTCCGTGGCCAGGGCGAGGTTGGTGGTCCAGGTGCAGATGATCGACTCGTCGGGAACGGTCAGACCGCCCAGGGCGCCCTCCCCGAGGTGGGGAAGTTGCCGGTACACCTCCTCGGGGCCGACGATCTCCGTCTTGCCGTACCCGTTCTGCTCCGCCTTCCGGCGCAGGCCCGGCAGCGCGTCGAGCTCCTCGGCGGTCCAGGCCACCAGCAGCGCCCCGGTGTGCTCGACCGGGATGCCGGTCAGCTCGGCGTACTCCGACAGCAGGTGGTAGCCCTCACCGACCAGCCGGGATTCGAGGGTGCCGGGCTTGGCGTCGAAACCGGTGTGCAGGATGGCGGTGTTCGCCTTGCTCGTACCGTCACCGACGTCGTCGCGCGCGTCGAGCAGCGCGACGCTCAGCTCGTAGCCGGCCAGCTTCCTGGCGATGGCCGAGCCGACGATGCCGGCACCGATCACCGCCACGTCGAACGTGGTGTTCATCGTGTTCCCTCCCGCGCCAGGGTGGCGTTGACCGCCTCCGCCCAGCGGGAGCGGAAGTCGGCCGCCTGATCGGCGGACCATCGGGGTTCGTAGGTCGTGCTGGGCTCCCACGGGTGGACCGCGTCCGCGAGGGAGAGCGACGGGTCGAGCGAGGCGCGGGCCAGCGCCACCGCCCCCATCGGGGTGGCGTGCTGGGAGGGGTAGACGTCGATCCGGATCCGCATCAGGTCGGCGACCGCCTGCATGAGGACCCTGCTCCGGGTGAGCCCGCCGTCCACCCGCAGCCGGGTCAGCGGCTGCCCGAGGTCGGCGGCGACGAGGTCGCCGAGCTCGGCGACCTGCGCCGCGATCCCCTGCAGTACGGCGAGCACGAGGTGCCCGGAACCGGTGGAGAGGGTCAGCCCGGAGAACGAGGCCTTGGCGTCGGGACGCCACCAGGGGGCCGCCAGGCCGGCCAGCGCCGGCACGCACAGCACCCCCTCGGCGTCCGCCGCCGCGACCACGTCCAGGTCCGCGGCGCTACGGATGAAGCCGAGATCCTGGATCCACCGTACGGCGGAGGCGGCCGTGTAGACCTGGCCGTCGAAGCAGTACGAGGTCTCCCCCCGGACCCGCCAGGCGACCGAGGCGGCCAGGTGGGCGGTGGAGCGCGCGGCGGAGGTGCCGGTGTTGGCCAGCAGGAACGCGCCGGTGCCGAAGGTGCACTTCGCCTCTCCGGAGTTCAGGCAGTTCTCGGCGAGCAGGGCGGCCTGCTGGTCGACCACGAGCCCGCCGACGGGGACGTTCCCGCCGAACGCGGAGGTGTGGCCGACCACCTCGTCACAGGAGACGATGCGCGGCAGGCGCTCGGTGCCGAGCCCGAACAGCTCCAGCAGTTCCGGGTCCCACTCGGCGTCGTCGAGCCGGGTGACCAGCGACCGGCTGGCCGTGGCGACATCCGTGACGAACTCCCCGGTCAGATGGTGGATGATCCAGGAATCGGAGGTGGTGACCACCCCTTCACCCGTCACGTTCCGGCGCAGCCAGGCCATCTTTGGGGCGGAGAAGTACGGGTCCAGGATCAGCCCGGTGGTCGCGGCGATCCGGTCCTTGAACTCCTCCAGCTCCGCGCAGACGCCCTCCGAGCGGCGATCCTGCCAGACGATGGCGGCCGAGAGGGGCTCGCCCGTGACGGGGTCCCACGCCAGGACGGTCTCGCCCTGGTTCGCCAGCGTGACGGCGTCGATCCGCACCCCGGCCCGCGCGACGGCCTGGCGGCCGGCGTTGAGTACCGAGTCGAGCAGTTCCCTGGGGTTCTGCTCGACTCCGCCTCCGGGCAGGTAGGTGGGGCGGACCGGGACCTCGGCGAGGCCGAGCACCTCGCCGCGGGCGTCGACGACGATCGCCTTGGTGCCGGATGTTCCCTGGTCTATCGCCAGTACCGTGGTCACCGCCGGTGGGTCCCCTCCGTGCGCCTGTCCTTGGCCGCCCCCGCGGCATCGGCGGTCAGCTCCGCGTCGATGGAGTGCATGTCCGGCATCACCAGGCCCTTCGTGCCCTTGGTGAACAGCAGGTAGGCGAAGTACACAGCGCCGATGGCGAGCATGATGAGCACGTAGACCCACGGCTCCACGAACGAGGCGTCACGGAAGAGCAGCAGCTCGAACGCGAGCCAGATCAGCGCGACGACGATCACCGGGATCTCCCAGCGACCCAGGTCGAACCCCTTGCTCGGCGGCAGCGACTTCCGCTTGACCACGTACATGATGACGGTTCCGGTGTAGATGATCGCCGGCAGCAGGGTGGCGGCGGCGAACAGGCCGAAGAGGGCATCGGTCCGGGTGGAGAAGACCGCCAGGATCAGCTCGCCGATGACGAACATGAAGACGGTGGCGTTCAGCGGGGTGCCGAAGCGCGGGGAGACCTTGTGCAGGCCCTGCCAGCCGGGGAAGCGCTGGTCGCGGGACATCGCCCAGACCAGCCGCACGCCGGTCATCAGGATCACCATGCCGCAGGCGAAGATCGCGATGACCACCAGCACGAGCAGCGCCGTACCCACCACGGGGCCGAGCGACCGGCTGATCACGTCCGCGACCGGGGTTCCCGACTTGGCCAGCTCGACCGGGTCGCCGGCGAGCAGGGTGACGGCGACGAGGAACAGGAAGCCGAGCACACCGGAGGCGAGAACCGCCTGCCACATGGCGCGGGGGACGACCCGGGCCGGGTCCTTGGTCTCCTCGGCGAGGTTGGCCGCCGACTCGAAACCGACGATCGTGAACGCGCCGAGCAGGAAGCCCAGCATCCACGGACCGGCCGAGGTGAGCGTGCCCATGCTGAGGTAGCCCTCGGACGGGATGGCGCCGGTGCTGAACAGGTTGGCGAAGTTGACCTCCTTGGCGATGAAACCCACGATCAGCAGCAGCAGGACGAGGGCGATCATGCCGATCAGCTCCGCCGTCACGGCGAAGTTGTTGACCCGCTCGGTCCACTTCGTGGAGAGCCCGACCAGCAGCGCCTGGCACATGATGACCACACCGGTGATCACCCAGGCGTTCAGCGCGGTGCCCTCGTAGCCGAGCAGCACCGGCATCACGGTGGAGGCGATGGTGTAGTCCACCGCCACGACCACGACCGCGAGGAACGAGAACGAGACCCAGCCGATGATCCAGCCGAGCACGGGGTTCGCCAGCCGGGACATCCACTGGTAGGAGTATCCGGTCACCGGGATGCGCGCGGCCAGCGAGCCGAAGATGAACGCGACGGCGAGCTGACCGATGATCACGATCGGCCAGGTCCAGATGCCCGCGGGGCCCGAGGTGTTCAGCACCGAGCCGTAGGTGGTGAAAATGCCGGTGGCGATCGAGACGAAGGCGAATGCCACGGCGAACGAGGCGAAACGCCCGGTGCCGCGCTTCATCGCCTGCTTGTAACCGAATTCCGCAACACTTGCGCCGCTCTCCTGATTGCCCGGCGCGGGTGGTGAATACTGGGTCATGGACCTACAACTCCTGTGTTTCCTGTCAGATGGTGCATCGGCGTGCTGGTCCGAGCCGGGTGGCGTTGCCGCGCCGCCCGGCTCCTTCGACGGTGGAGAACGTTCAAGAGAGCACCATCACCCCGCCCCCGCGGGTGATCGCGTCCTGGATGCCGGAGGGTGGTTCCGCCTCGGTGATGAGGCCGCCGAGCTCGCCCAGCTCGGCGACCCGGTGCCTGGCGACCAGGCCGAACTTGCTTGAGTCGGCGAGTACGTACGAACGCGTCGCGTTCCTGAGGATGATCTTCCGGACCGCGATCTCGTCCAGGTAGTAGTCGGTCAGGCCGGCCGCGGCGTCGACGCCGCCCGACCCGAGGAACGCGACGTCCGGGTTGAGGTCCGCGAAGAACGCCTGGGCCACCGAGTTCGAGAGCGCGAGGTCTCCGCCGCGCAGCCTGCCCCCGCAGACGAGGACCTCGATGCCGGGCCGCTCGGAGAGTTCCGCCGCGACCAGCAGGGAACACGTGGCCACGGTCCCGGTGAAGTCGAGCGGCAGGGCACGGGCGACCTGGACGGCGGTGGTTCCCACGTCGATCACCACGGTCTGGCCGGGGTGCACCAGCCCGGCGGCGGCACGGCCGATGCGCGTCTTGGCGTCCGCGGCGGTCCCGGTGCGTTCGGCGAAGGGGGCCTCCTCGCCGGCGGCCTGCCCGAGCGTGATGGTCGCGCCCCCGTGCACGCGCGACAGCCTCCCCTGGCGCTCAAGCGCCACGAAGTCACGGCGGATCGTCTCCGCTGACACGCCGAGCTCGTGCGCGAGGTCGTCGGTGCTGACGACGCGGGAGATCCGCAGTGCCTCCCCGATGCGCGCATGCCGCTCAGCGGGCAGCACGACTGCCCACTTCTGTGGAAGTTTGTGCATGCATGAGGGGAATTATGCTTTGGTGTGGTTATCGCGTCAATACATTGCGCTATCGGGTTGGAAACCTTTACTGAGGTTTCCGTCTGCCGGCGGGCGATGTGGAACCCGCTGACCTCGGCTCATAAGCGGACCGTAAGCCCTTGGGGGGCTCTCACCGGGCGACCGCCTCGGGCGTTCCCGGTCATCCGCGGGCATCGGGGCCATTCGACCGGGGGCGTGGGCCGGACGATGACAGGTTCACCACCGCGCCGGCTGCCGGATCACAGGTCGGCGGCGAGGCGGAAGCCGGTGTTGCCCGAGCTGCTGTCCGGGGTGTTGGAGCTCCGGGCGGCGACCCGGTAGCGGTTGCAGTAGGAGTCGTGGCACAGGTAGGAGCCGCCCCGTATCACCCGCGAGGTTCCGGTCTCGGGTCCGCGAGGATCCTCAAGCGGCCGGGAGAGATGGTCGGTGCCGAACCAGTCCGCGCACCACTCCCAGGCGTTGCCGACCATGTTGTGCAGGCCGTAGCCGTTGGGCCGGTACGACTTCACCGGCGCGGTGCCGAGATGGCCGTCCGCTCCGGTGTTGTGCGTGGGGAAGCGGCCCTGCCAGATGTTGCAGCGGTGCTGCCCACGCGGGGTCAGCTCGTCGCCCCACGGGTATCGTGCCTGGTCCAGGCCACCCCGAGCGGCGTACTCCCACTCGGCCTCGGTCGGCAGCCTGCCGCCCGCCCAGGCACAGTAGGCCGCCGCGTCCCGCCAGGAGACGTGCACCACCGGGTGGTCCTGCCGGCCGTTGATCGTGCTGCCGGGACCCTGGGGCGCCTGCCAGCTGGTGCCCTCGATCACCAGCCACCAGGGAGTCTCGGCCGGGGAGGGCGCCCGCCTCCGGAGGTCCGGCGCGACCAGCAGGTGGAAGACGTAGGACCAGTTGAACCGCTCGGCGTCCGTGACGTATCCGGTCGCCTTCACGAACGCCGCGAACTGCGCGTTGGTCACCGCGGTGCGCGCCAGCAGGAAGGGCCGCACCGTCACGGTCCTGATCGGCCCCTCCCCGTCGGCGGGGAACCCCTCGGCGTCGTCGGTCCCCATCCGGAACGCGCCGCCGTCCAGCCGGATGAGCCCGCTCGGCCGCCGGGGCGCGGGGGCGACGGCCACCGGCCGCGGTTCACGGCCCTCCTCGTCTCCGCTGCGGCCGGGGCGCGCAGCAGTGTCCGCTCATCGCGTTCCTCCCTGCGGTGTCTCGATCGATGAAGCCAAGGGGGTGGCCCCGGGCAGACGGGGCCACCCCTCGACGGCATCCGGTGGGAGAGAGATCATTCCCACCAGGTGCTGTCGGTGTCCGGGAAACGCCAGACCTCTTCCGTGTTGTGCTGGGGAAGCTCGGTGACCCGGAGCCCGGACTTCACCGGGTCCTCGTACCGGCCGAAGTATCTCTCCACCCGCCCGGTCAGGTCGGCGACGAGATCCGCGTGCCGGGGGTCCGCGTAGAGGTTGACCGTCTCGCGCGGATCGGCGACCAGGTCGATCAGCTCGGCGGGGCCGCCGGGGTAGCGCAGGGTGAGCTTGTGGGTCCGGGTGCGGATCATCCGCAGGTTCCCGTACTCGCCGTACACCTCCTCGGGCCACTCGGCCACGTGCCCCCCGGCCAGCAGCGGCGCGAAGCTGCGGCCCGGGTAGTTGCGCTCGCCGAGCGTCTCCTCGGGAAGGGAGACGCCGGTGTGCTCCAGGATGGTCTGGAACAGGTCGCAGTGGGTGACCATCTCCGACCTGGACTGGTCGCCGAGCAGCGCGCCCGGCCGGTTCAGGATGAGCGGCACCCGGATGGATTCCTCCACCATGTTGTACGGCTTGGTGCCGTTTCCCTTGCCCCAGATGCCGTGATGACCCATGTTCAGGCCGTGGTCGGAGGTGTAGACGATCAGCGTGTTCTCGCGCAGGCCCTGGGTCTCCAGCTCGTCGACGAGCCGGCCGACCTGTTCGTCCACCTCCGAGGCCGAGGCGTAGTACTGGGCCAGCGCCTCCCGCCGGTTCCTGCGGCTCGGCATCAGCGACTCCGAGGCCATCCGCCCGAAGGGGTGGCTGGCCTCGTCCGGAACGTCGGCGAAGGTGCTCTGCCGGTAGCGGGACACGTGCCGCTCGGGGCGGCCCTCCCACGGGCTGTGCGTGCCGACGTAGCCGACGTGCAGGAAGAACGGCTTCTCCTCGTCGCGGGCGCGCAGGAAGTCGATCGCCCGGTCGGTGACGCCGTGCCGGTTTTGACGCGCTCTCCGGCCTGAAGGCCGGGATTCAGCCCGTGCCGCGTCACGCGGCACCTCTGAGGCTTCCTGCTTCGTCGGTGTCTGCCACCGCGAGCGGTGGTCTTACGTCACCTCCACAGGCGTTTAACGTCTCCGCCTCCTGCCGCGTCTCAGCGGCAGGTTTCCGTCCAGCGGCGACGATTCGTCGTCCTTCGGCCAGCACGTTGAGTGCGGCGTTGACATCGCGGTCGTGGACCGCCCCACACAGGCAGGTCCACTCCCGGACGTTCAGCGGCATCGTCTCGGTGATGGTGGCGCACTCCGAGCACAGCTTGGAGGACGGAAACCATCGGTCGATCTTCGCGAAGTGGCGGCCGTACCGCTTCGCCTTGTACTCCAGCATGTTCACGAACTGTGACCTGAACCGCGCCGGGTTTCGTGGGGACTTTGTGTCCCTGATGCGGCGATGAGCGGTCCGAACCTGCGGATCCATCCGGGCGGCGTGCCGATCCGCGACACCGCACCCACGAACGGGCATGGGAACGTCGTGCGCGCCGATGGCGATCCGGGTCCCTCGGAACCGTTCCTCGGGGGCGACCGGGCATGCCCCGATGAGGTCCGCCCCGCTCCCTCGCGCGATCACGGCCGGTGTGGCCGTGCCGTGAGGGGCGCCGGTCTCCGTTTCGTGCCCGCGTGCATCGAGGCGAACGGCCCTTTGGCCAGGGGGATTTCGCGAGCGACGGCAGAGTACGCGAACAGCGGAGCTCCAGCCCCTGAAAGTCCTTGGGCTGGAGCTCCGCTTCTTCGTTCACGGCCGGTCCGACCGGTGAAACGCGTTTGACCGCACGGTTCTGCCGTCCGGTGTTTTGTTCGTGGTTATCGGCAGAACCTGTCGTAGCCGTCGTCGTAGCCGTCCAGCCAGCCTCTGTCGTAGTCACTTATTCTTAGTGCGAGGCCGGGCAATTCTCCTGATTTAGCCCGTGGCCTTGAGCAGTCCTGGCCGGCGGCCCGGTAGCCGTCTCGGTAGCCGTTCCAGTACCCTCCCCTCGGGTCCCTGGCCGGTGGGGTCGGCTCCGTCACCCTGGCCGGCAGGGTGCTCACCGCTGGTGACGCGGGATCCGGCGCGGCCGAGGCGGGTGAGATCGAGACCGGTCCGAGGGCCAGGACCGCGAGAAGCGCCGGACCGAGAACCATCAGTTGTCGCTTGCCGTACATGGGTTCCTCCTCTGAATGGCCGCGAGTGTGAATCACTTGGCGGCCATGGGCACCAGGCACGATATAAGGCGAACCGTTTGCGGCAAGGGATCTGATTGCTCGCTTTCTCATTCTTGAAGTAGGTATGGGCGAAGCCAATTTCCCCGCGATTTCTGTTTGTTCCGGCGACTTCCGGGAAACCGCGTACTGGACTCGGCCACGAGATCCCCCAGGACGTGAACCGGCCGGCCACGGCAACTGGAAGAGGAGCGGGGTTGTCGACGCCCCGCTCCTCTTCTAGCCGTTGCCGTGGTTATGGCTAATGACCACATCGGCTGCAGCTGCTCCCACCACAGTGGTCCGGTGCCTGGTCGGAGGTGAGATCGACGATGGGCTCGAACACGAATGTTTGATCGGTGATGACATCGACCGGTGTCTCTGTGCTCATGGGCTTCCTTTCACAGTGTGACCCGCTGTGGGCGGGCCACAGCTCGACGACCCGTTGCCGGGCCGATTTCCGCGCCGTTCGAGTGACCTCGGTGAGGTCGGCGCGGAGCCTGATGGGGATGGCCCTCCAGGAGCCGCTCAGTAACGGTCAGGGGCGAGGTTCAGCACGCCGGCCGCCGCGAACCGGGTGAGCATGCCGGTGACCTGGTCGGAGTCGGCACCGACCGCCGCGATCACCTCCGCGACGTTCCGGGTGCCGTCGCAGCGGCTCAGCAGGGCGGCGGTGGCGTCGTTGATCCGGTAGACCCGGACGGCCGGCTCACCCCACTGGCGTTGCAGCAGGATCGACGTGTGCCGGGCGGGCAGTCGCGAGGGCGGCACCTCGGCGGTGACGTCGTGACCGAAGGAGGCGGTCCGGACGGTGGGGGAGACGTCGAGCATCCCACGTACCGGTCCGTCCGGCGCGAGGACCGGTTCTCCGGCTGCCTGGGCGGCCCGCCGGTCACCGGCGAGTTGCCCGCACAGCAGTTCATAGCGGGCGAAGTCGACCAGTGGCGCCGGCACCCGGCCGTCGATCCACGTCACCAGTTGCCCGGCCTCCCCGGAATCCACAACCCCCTCGCCCGGCCGCGGCCGGCGAACGGTGGCGGCGGCGAACCCGTCCAGCAGCTCCGGATGGTGGGCCTTCAGCTCGGCGGCGGTGGCGGGCAGGCAGGCCGTCACCTTCTGTACCAGCTTGCCGCGGACGCTCTCGCCGGTGACCCGGAATCCCGTGGGGGAGGCGCCTGCCAGCATGGCCAGCTCGGCGTCGCTCAGCCCGTAACGGTGCCGCAGCCGGGCAGGGTGCTCACGCAACGTCGCCAGCTCGGCCTCGCGGGTCAGCACCGCGGCCAGGGCCTCCAGCAGGCCCATCAGACGCTCCCTGCCAGGAGGGTCCGGGCCCGGTCGATCTCCGCCAGCAGCTCGTACGGATCATCGGGGAAGTTCCGGTCCCGTTCCACCAGGGTGGCCTGAACGGTGGTGCGGCCCACCAGTTCGGCCAGCAGCTCCCACACCCGGGGCGGTACCGGTTCACCATGGGTGTCGAGGGACGGCTCGCCGTCGCCTGAGTCCTCACCGCCCGCCAGGTGCACCTGCGCCACCCGCTCCACCGGGATGGTGCCGAGGAACTCCAGCGGATCGAAATCGTGATTGCGGGCGTTGATGTCGAGATTGGTCAGGTCCAGTAACAGATGACACTCGCAGTTCTCCATCACCTCGGCGATGAACTGCGCCTCGCTGAGCGGGCCGGCCAGATCCACGTAGTAGGTGATGTTCTCCAGCAGGAACGGCGCCCCCACCGCGTCCTGCACCTTCTGCGCCCGGCGTCCCAGCCGGCGTGCCGTCTCCCGGGTACGGGGCAGCGGTACGAGCACCCCGAGCGCCACCTGATCGGTCCGGGTGAAACAGAGATGGTCGCTGAACCACGGCGCGTCGACCTCGGCGACCAGAGCCGCCAGCGCCTCAAGGTAGTCCCCGTCGACCTCGCGGTCCGACCCGATGGACATCTCCACCCCGTGCGGCACGATCGGGAATCGGGTGGCCAGCGCGCGCAACCGTTCCCGCCTGTCGGCCGGGGCGAACAGGAAGTGCTCAGTGATCACTTCCAGCCAGTCGATCCGGTCGGCATGCTGGTCGATCATCTCTGCGAGCTCGGCCCGGTAACCCAGGCCTGAGCCCAACTCGCGCAATCCGAACACCGTGCACCCCCAAGATCCAGCGTGTGTCGCCATCCAGGGATCTCGCGTTGCCAGTACTCCCGAATAATTCCCGAGCCCGTTTCCGCCACACTCCCCCGGCAGACAAATGCTGAATTATGCCGAAAAAAGCGGATATGCACAGAAATATGAAAATCCTTGATGATGATTTCCCGGCGTCCGCCAAGATCTAGTATTCGAAGGATCTAATCAGTTCGTAGGTTCCTGGACTCAGGAATGGCGATCGCCGATGTAGGTGAGATGTGGATCGGCGAAGAAGGACCACACCAGAGCGGGCGTCTTCTATGGACGCCGCGGCGCGCCCAGCGTCGGGGTCTTGAGCTTTTCGACGCCGCCGGCCAAGAAGCGGGGCGCTCCGGTCATGCTTGACGTTCTTTCGCACCCACCCGTCCGGGTTGAGCTCGGATGAGTACGCCGGCAGGAGAACAGCGACGGTCCGCCCTGGCTGTCGTCGGCGACCGGACAGGAAAGCCAAGGTCATCGGCAGGATCAGGGTGACCGGCGTCGACCCCGATCTCGTCCAGCCGGTCGGCGCGATCCAGGTGGGGGGCACGTTGACCGACCGCACCCCCGACTCGACGAACCGATCCAACACGGCCAGGACACCGCCGCGGGCCTGATCGGCGGCCCGCTCGGCGATTCGACGAGCGGCCTCCGCCTGGGCTTCCCCGACTTCCGGGGCCGACCCGCGGACGTCGGCCCGGGTGGTCGCCGGTAGGCCGTGTCTGCAAGATCCAAGTTGGATACAAGCTCTTTGCAAGAGCACATCATCATGATCGGGAAACGCAAGGAAAGTTCGTGACACAGAGAATGAGGTTGAAGTAGTGACCGTTCGTATCGACGATCTGCACGGTGCCGCTGAGCTGTCCGACGACGCAATGGACAGCGTGATCGGTGGGCGTGAGCCGATGACCCCGCCCAGCCCCAGGGTGTGCACCTCCATCAACAACGGCCAGCCGGACAGGTGCTACGACTTCTGATCGATCGGGGGCGGCGCCCGCGCGGGTGCCGCCCGTTCCCCCTGGAGAACCTGGTGATCCTGATACTCAGTGCGAAGAGCGACGCGGGGGTCAACCTCGTTCTGCCCAAGCTCGTCGAGCGCGGCCTCGAGGTGTACTGGTGGGACCCCGGCGACTATCCTTCCGCTACCCGAATCACCTCCCGGCTGGTCAACGGAACGTGGCGGCACACGCTGGTGACGGATGACGCGGAGATCGACTCGTCGGACATCAGCACCGTCTGGGTGCGCCGCCCCGAGCAGCCACAGGCGGCGTCGACCGTCGAAAATCCCGACTACCGCGACTTCGTGAAGAAGATCGGGCGGATCTACCTCGACGGCTGGGAGGAGACGCTCGACGCCCGTTGGTTCCCCGCTCGAATGAGCGTTCTGATGCATGCCCAGAACAAGCTGGTCAACCTCGCCGCCGGGGCCAGGCTCGGCTTCACCGTGCCCGAGACGACCTTCACCAACGACCCCGAGGGGCTCGCAGAGGCGTGGGCGGAGACGGAGGGCCGGCTCATCGCCAAGGAGGTCGAGTTCGTGCCGTACCAGCTCGACGGTAGGGGCCACAGCTTCTACACCACGCCGCTCACCCGGCGGCACCTCACCAGCCGCCACCGCCTGGCGCACGCCCCGGTGATCCTCCAGCCGAGGATCGAAAAGGCCACGGAACTGCGGATCACCGTCGTGGGCGAGCAGGTCTTCACTGTGGAGATCCACTCCCAGGGGTCACGGATGACCCGCGAGGACTTCCGCCACTACGAAGGCAACTTCACCGAGTACGCCGTCCACGACCTGCCCAAGGACGTGGAGCGGCGCTGCGTCGAGCTGGTCAGGTCGCTGAACCTGGCCTTCGGCTGCATCGATGTGATCGTCACCCCGGAAGGCGAGTACGTGTACCTGGAGCTGAACCCCAACGGTCAGTGGGGATGGCTGGAGGAGTTCACCGACCTGCGCATCTCCGACGCGGTCGCCGACTGGCTGGCCGCCGGAGAGCCGGCCGTCCGGGAGGTGACCGCGTGACCGGTTACCCGGAGACGCTCGCCGCAGCCGTCGAGCTGCTGCGCGGGCTGCCGCGCCACCGCGACGCCGTGCCCGAGGCGCGCACGACCGTGGCCGCCTGGCGCGCCGCCAACCCCGGCTCCCGCGCCCAGCTCGTCGTGGACGTACGGCCGGGCACGCCGCTGGTCGACTACGATCTGCTCGTCGACCATCCGGACGGCGGCACCGTCGCGGTCACCGCGTCCGTCGAGGACGGCGTCCCATGGACGATCGACCACTCCGCGCACTGGGCGGCGAGCAAGGTACTGAGCGTGGACGGTCAGGAGCTGTCGGTGCAGACGGCCCTGCTCACGATGCGGGCGTACGGCGAGCGCGACCGGACCCTGCACGACGACCTGATCGACTACTGCCTCCTCACGCTGGAGACCTGGGACGACGAGGCGCCGTCCGAGGAGGAGCTGCAGCGGGCGTCCGACCACTTCCGGCGGCGGCGCGGGCTGCACAGCCGCGCCGACATGCTGCGATGGCTGAAGGAGGTCGGCCTGACCCCCCAGGCGTACCAGAACCACCTGTTCGCCCTGGCCAGGACGGGCCGGTTCAGGAGCCGCAAGGAGACCGAGTCGGCCAGAGCCTACTTCGAGGACCACACCGCGGACTTCGACCACGTGTCGGCCGCGTGGGCGGTCGGTCCGGAGTCCAGGCTCGGCGAGCTGGCCGTCCAGGACGACCCCTTCGCGGCGCTGGGCGCCGCGGTGGCGAGTCCCTCCGGCGAGCTCGCCGTCCAGGTAGCCGAGCGGGTGGCGGCCGAGCTGCCCGCGCCACTGCGCGACGTCGCCGAGGGCGTGGCGGTCGGCCCCGTGCCGTACCGGGACTCGTTCCTCTTCGGCGCCGTACGTCACCGCCGCCCCGCCCAGCCCGACGCCGCCACGCTCGCCGTGGCGGGGCGAGCCGCGTTTTCCGCCTTCATGGCCGACCGGCGAGCCAAGGCGAAGATCGAGTGGTACTGGCTCTGAGCGCGGCGCCTCGTTGAGGGCGCCGGTCCTGGGGACGGGGTTCCCAGGGCCGGCGTCCCACCTCGATGGACGCGGAGCCCGGTCCACGCGGACCTTCGGCTCCGGCCGTCGACATCCGACACCGAACCGGAGCCACGCTTTAAAGTGTGACTCCAATGTCTTCAGATCCGCGTCGGCGCCCCCCGTCGGCCGGGAAGGGGTGACCGATGACGGCCCTGGGCGGATTCCACCACGTCAAACTGCCGGTCTCGGACGTGCGCAAGAGCATCGAGTGGTACGGGCGGGTGCTCGGCCTTGACGTGGCGATCGAGTTCGTCGAGGCGGGCGTACTGCGCGGTGTGGCGCTGCGCGACCGGGACGGCACCCTCATGCTGGCGCTGCGCGAGGAGCCCCGGCTGGCCGGGGAACTGCGCGGGTTCGACCCCGTCGCACTCGGCGTGCCGACCTACGACGCGCTGGTGGAGTGGTCGGATCACCTCGACGCCGTCGGCGCCGCCCACTCCGGAATCACCGAGGCCAGCATCGGATGGCTGATCAGCGGGGTGACCGACCCCGACGGCATCGAAATCCGCCTCTACACCCTGCAGAAACGCGGGTGAACCCACCGCTGACCCACCGGCGGGCAGATCACCGAGGCCCGGGTCTCGACCGGCTCGACGAGGAGAACTCGACGTACCACCACACGGTACGGACCGGGGCATGAGCCCGTACGATCATCGGCGGGTACGGCCGGAGCGGTGACGACAGAGGTGTGGCGCGGGCGTTAACGCCGCTGTTACCGGTGGTCGGATACGACTTCGATCATGCGGATACTGGTGGTGGAGGACGAGCGGGATCTGGCCGACCTGGTGGCCATGGGGCTGCAGCGGCACGCGATGGCGGTGGACGTGGTCTACGACGGCGAGGCCGCGGTGGAACGGCTGGCCGTCAACGACTACGACGTGCTGGTGCTGGACCGGGACCTGCCCGGGATACCCGGCGACGTGATCTGCCGGGATCTGGTGCGGGCCGGGGCACGTACCCGCATCCTGATGCTGACCGCGGCCGCGTCGGTGCCCGAACGGGTCGCGGGGCTGGGGTTGGGGGCCGACGACTACCTGCCCAAACCCTTCGACTACACCGAACTGGTGGCGCGGGTGCGGGCCCTGGGACGGCGCAGCCAGGCGCCGCTGCCACCGGTGCTGGAACGGCACGGGATCGTGCTGGACCCCCAGCGGATGCAGGTCTCCCGCGACGGCCGCTTCCTGAGGCTGTCGCTGAAGGAGTACGCGGTGCTTGAAGTGCTGATGCGGGCGAACGGGAGCGTGGTGAGCGCCGAGACGCTGCTGGAGTCGGCCTGGGACGAGCACGTCGACCCGTTCACCACCGTGGTGCGCGTCATCATCAGCCGGTTGCGCGCCAAGCTCGGCGACCCGCCGTGCATCAGGACCGTGCCGGGCGCCGGGTACCTGCTGTGACCCGGCGTACGGCCTGGGAACGTGCGGTGCCGGATGTCCGCCGTGACCCGGCGTACGGTCTGGGAACTCCGCCGTGACCCGGCACGCGGCCTGGAAACCTTTCGGCACGGTACGAGCGCGCCTCACCCTGCTGTACACCGGCCTGTTCCTGGTCACCTCGACGATCCTGCTCACTGTGGTGAACCTGCTGCTCACGAGCGCGCTGGAGAGCCGGGTCAGCTCCATCGCGGAGGACTTTCCGCCCTTCGGTGAACTCCCCGCGCCGAGGGCGCCCGGGGCGCCCGGGGCGCCCGGGTGCCCCGGGTGCCCGGTGCGGCTCGAGGTCGTCGACACCATGAACGCTCTGTCCGGTGCGGTGCTGCGGTACCAGTGGACCGCCAGCGCGATCGTGATCGCCGTGCTCACCGTCGTCTCGGTGGCCGCGGGCTGGTGGCTGGCCGGACGGGTGCTGAGCCCGCTGCGGCACATCACCGCCACCGCGCACCGTCTCTCCCTGTCCAACCTGCACGAGCGGATCGCGCTGGCCGGTCCCCGCGACGAGCTCACCGATCTCGCCGACACCTTCGACGCGATGCTGGAACGGCTGGAACGGTCGGTGGACAGCCAGCGCCGTTTCATCGCCAACGCCGCCCACGAACTGCGGACCCCGCTGGCCGTCCAGCGGGCCGCGATCCAGATCGGGCTGGACGACCCGCTGCCGGGCCGGCTGATCCCGGTACGGGAGAAACTGCTGACCGCCAACCGGCGGACCGAGCGGCTGATCGACTCGCTGCTCCTTCTCTCCCAGGCGGAACACGGCCTGGACAGTATGGAGCCGGTGGCCCTCGACGCGCTGATCCGCCAGACGGTCGAGGAGACGGCCGCCGACGGTGTCGTCATGGGTGTCGTCATCACCTCAGGCACCCGGCCGGTCGTCGTCGCGGGTGACCCGGTGCTGCTCGGCAGGCTCCTGACTAACCTGCTGCAGAACGCGGTCCGCTACAACCGTCCCGGCGGGACCGTGCACGTCGGCCTCACCGAGGCGGGTGTGCTGACCGTCCGCAACACCGGCCCGGACGTGCCCGCCGAACGGATCGCCGAGCTGTTCCAGCCGTTCCGCAGGCTGCACTCCCGGACCCGGAGCGCCGACGGCGCCGGTCTCGGCCTGTCCATCGTGGCCTCGATCGCCCAGGCCCACCACGCCGCTCTCGCCGCCCGGCCCAACCCCGGTGGCGGCCTTGAGCTGACCGTGAGGTTCCCCGTCCCCAGCACCGGAACGGAGCCCGGCGGCCGCCGGGCTCCGTGATCGAGGAGGGCCTACTTCAGCAGGGTCAGGGCCTTCGCGACGCCCGGGTCGCGTCCGGCGGACAGGTCCGCGGCGGTCATCGGGGCCTGGTGGTCGGGGGCGACGCCGATGGTGTTGACGACCTCCCGGTTCGCTCCGATCTCGTGGACCCTGGGCAGGACGAGGACGCTGCCGTCGTCGAGCAGATAGCCGGCTCCGGGGCCGGACACCCCGCCGGCGGTACGGGTGCCGACCAGGGTGCCGAGGCGCAGATCCTTGACCGTACTGGTGAAGGAGTCGCACGCCGAGGCGCAGTTGCGGTCGATGAGCGCGACCAGGGGCAGGCCCAGCAGTGGCACGGTGTCGTCGCTCCGGTTGGCGGTGCAGCGGTCGCGCACGTCGCACCAGTAGCTGGTGGCCTTGCCGTGCGACCAGGCACCGAGCAGCCTGGCGACCTCCTGCGGGCTGCCGCCGCCGTTGCCGCGCAGGTCCAGCACCACCCCGCGCAGGGTCGCCTGCTCGCGCAGGGCGGCGATGGCCTGCAGGACCTTGTCCGCCGCGCCGGGGAAGAAAGCCGGCAGCGCGACGTAGGCGACGGCGCCGGACAGCAGCCTGGACTCGACCTTCGGCTCCGGTCCCGAGACGGGCGCGGGCGTCACCGAGGCGGTGACGGTGCCGCCGGTGGAGGGACGGCGCAGGGTGAGCCGGATCGCCTTCCCCGCCGGGGGCCTGATGAGCCCGTCAAGGACCCCCTGGGAGAGCACCCCGTTGACGAAGAGCGGCACCTCGTCGACCGCGACGAGCTCGTCGCCCGGCCGGATCCCCGCCTTGGCGGCCGGGCCGTCAGGAAGAACGTCGGTGATGAAGGCCGGCGGGGTGGCCGCCGGATCGGCCACTCCCGGAGGACGGATGCCGGAGAGGCGGGCGCCGAGCGACACTCCGCCAGGAGTCGGACGATCCCAATGGGCGTGGTTGTCGTCGAGGCTCTGCACCATGCCGCGCATCGTCGCCTCCGCGACCGCCTGCCGTACCTCGGGGTCGGCCGGCAACGTGTCGACGACCTTCTGGTAGACGGTGCGGAACGCGGCCCAGTCGGCGTCCTTGCGGCCGGTGAGCGCCGGCAGCGTCGCGTTCGGCCGGTCCAGCCCGCGGCGCTGCAACTCCTGGGTGAGCGCGGTGAACGCGGGCACCAGCAGCGCGCGGGAGTCCAGGACCGGACCGCTGTAGTAGTTGGCGAAGACGCAGCGGTACGCCTGCTCGATGGTGGTGACGGTGGTCGGCTTCAGCGCCGGAGGTCCGGACGGGCCGGACGGGGGCGTGCACGCCGGTGGCCGGCCGCCGGCCGCGCGGTCGGCGCTCGCGCCGGTGGCCCCGGAACCGATGAGGGCGGCCAGCGCGACCGCGACGACGAACGATTTCCTGTTTCTCATGCCGCCGAGCATCGCGATCATGCCGTTGCCGGGATGTGAACGCGAACGTTAACACCGCCGTAGCGGTCCCTCCGGTAGGGAGCACGGCGCTCGGGCGGGGTGATCCACCCGGCCGCGGCGGGTCAGCCCGGAGCCTGGCCGAGGGCGGTGGCCAGATCCTCCCCGGCCCATCCGGTGCCGTCTCTCCAGATCGTCGTGATGCCGAAGGCGGTGGTCAGCATCGCCGGCGCCCACGCGGGCTCGGGGGCCTGGGGGAGCACGAGGAAGAGGTGCTCCGCGTGGTCCCCGCCGACGTGCTCGACCTCCATGATCCGCAGTACCGCCTCGCGCATCCGCTCGTAGGTGTGCCCGCCCTCTCCCAGGACCTCGTACAGGACCGCTCCCCGCGGACCCTTGCAGGTGATGTCGGCGAGAGGGGACTGCGAGGGGGCGAGCCTGGCCCCGTGCAGCTCGGCGATGAGCCGGTAACGCACCTGCTCGTGGACGTGGCACTGCCTGTCGGCGCCGACCCGCTCCTCCAGCGAGGAGACGAAGGACCGGAAGCTCTCATCCGTGGCCGGGGTGTCGGGCCTCATCGTGGTGTTCTCCTCGGCGCTGGTGGATTCCTCCGGTACGGGGTGTGCCGATCCGTTCTGCGCGGTGATCGTGGCAGTGGCCGGTTTCCCGGGCACGGTGAGCGTTGAGGTGGCGAGTTCTTTCGGTACGGGGTGTGCCGACCCGTTCTGCACCGTGATCGTGGTAGTAGCCGGTTCTTCGGGCGCCGCGAGCGCCGGGGCCTCCGGTCCGCCCAGCACCGCGGGGAGCGGCGCCGCGTGGACGACGGTGAGCGACTGGGTGCACCTGGTGATCGCCACATAGAGCCGGCGCGGCCCCGCGGGCCCCTGGTCGGCGATGGCGGCGGGTTCGACCACCACGACGTGGTCGAACTCCAGGCCCCTGGCCATGGTCGCGGGCAGCACGCTCACCGGCGGTACGTCGTCCGCCGCGACGGTTCCCTGCAGCGCCGCGACCTTCCGCTCCAGCTCCTCCAGCAGCGCGGTGCCGTCGGGGGCGATCAGCGCGACCGACCGCGACCGCTCCAGGTCGGCCGTGGCGAGATCCAGCGCCCGCGCGAGGGCCTCGTCCGCCAACCGCTCGGGTCCGGTGCGCGCGATCGTCAGCGAGGTCTCGTCGGCGGGGCGTACCGACACCGGGACCGTGGTGGACAGGGACACGGCCCTGGCCAGCGGCGCCGCGAACCGCATGACCTCGTCGGGGACCCGGTAGCCCACGGCCAGCTCGGCCAGGTGCCAGCCGTCGCGCCCGCTCAGGATTCCGGCGAGCCGTCCCCACACGTCGTACTGGCGGGCGCCGGTGGTCTGGGCGAGGTCGCCGAGCACGGTCATCGAACCGCCGGGGCAGCGGCGGGCGATGGAGCGCGCCTGCATGGGGGTGAGATCCTGGGCCTCGTCCACCACGATGTGCCGGTAGCGGCGCGGCTCGTCCCCGGACAACAGGTGGCGCAGCTCCTCAAGGCAGACGAGGTCGTCGGGAGTCCAGGGCTCCTCGGAGGCACGGCTCACCCGGGGGCGCAGTACCGCCTCCTGCTCCTGTTCGGTCAGCACGCCGGGAGCCGCCGCGTGGATCGCGTCCGGGTCGTTCAACGTCCTGCGCAGGATGGTCTCGGCGTTGAGCGCGGGCCACATCGCGTTGATCAGGGAGGCCACCCGGCCGTGCTTCTCGATCCCGGACCGCAGGGCGCCGTCCGGTCGCTGCCCGGGAAGCGCCTTGGCGTACCTGCTCAGCAGGCGGTCGACGAACGTGTCGACGAACTTGCGGCGGCGGACCAGGTAGGGGCCGCTGGAGTCGCGCGCCTCGACGGCGAGCGCCTCGATCTCGGTGCCGGGAAGCGTCAGCGCGGCTCCCCGGTACGGGGTGCTGAAGACGTCGTCGCTGATGTGCGAGGCCGGCGCCTCGGGCCGGATGCCGCTCTCGACGACGCGGCGCAGCACCTCGGCCATCCGCTCGTCCGACTTGACCAGGTGCGCCGCGGGAGTGTCGACGGCGCGGACCTCGCCGTCCCAGAGCCGCGCCACCTCCACCGTCGCCACCCCCCGGCTGCCGAGCCTCGGCAGGACCTGGCTGACGTAGCGCAGGAACCCCCGGTGCGGTCCGATCACCAGGACGTCGTCCGGGGTGAGCCCCCGGTTCGTCGGGTCCAGCAGCCAGACGACGCGGTGCAGGCCGACCGCGGTCTTGCCGGTCCCCGGGCCGCCCTGCACGACCAGCACCCCCGGCCGTCCGTCGGAGACCAGGTCCAGCTGGTCTCGCTGGATGGTCTCCACGATGTCGCGCATCAGCCCGTCGCGGGCCCGGTCGAGGTCGGCGAGGAGGAAGGCGTCGGCGTTCTCGCCGGGTGGCTCCTCGATGGGGGAGACGGCCTCGGGGACCTCCTGGAGTCTGCGGTTCGCGACCCGGGGCCGGATGTCGTCGAGGTAGTCGGTCACCGTGCGCCCGTGCAGGCGCAGCTTGCGGCGGAGCCGGATCTCGCCGGGGCGGGAGGCACGGGCCTTCATCCAGCGGACCGCCTGCTCGGTGGTCCAGCTGATCACGACGAGATCGCCCTCGGCGTCGCGGACCGCGCGGCGTCCGATGCGCCAGCTCTCCCGGCCGTCCGGGTCGTCGGCGACGTCGACGCGCATGAAGACGAGCGGTTGCTCGCCGAGGTCGTCCTCCACCCCGAACTCGGGGGGCACGTCCGGGACGAAGGGGAGGCCGGTGTCGGGGTGCTCCTGGCCGTGCGTGCTCCTGACCCGGTCGGCGCCGAGCCGTCTGCGCTCGACGCAGTCGTACGCGTGGTCGACGGCGCGCTGCTCCTCGGCGATCACGGCGATGCGCTCCTCGTGCGGGATCACCAGGGCACGGATGCCCGCGCCCGTCCCGCTCGTCCGGTCGCCACTCGCCGCTCCGGCGGCGCGGTCACCACTGGCCGCCAGGGCGACGGGGTTGCCGCCCCGGGTCAGGGTGGCACGGTCGACGCTGCCCATGTTTCCTCCGAGGTCGGTGCCCGGCGGCACTGCTGGACTGGGGGTTTCCCTCGACGGGACGCGCGGCCCGAACCGGACCGGAGCGAGGGGACTCCGCTCGGTAATCCGATCAAGTGTGCGCCGCGTCACACTCATGGACCGTAGACCATCTTCCAGGAAATGTGAACTGAACGCACAAATATTTTTTATGTGAACCTTAGTCCTGAGTGTGGTCTTCGCGATGGACTCTTCCCGGGAGAGCATCCCCGGCCAGGCGCCGGTGGCGTACGGACACCGGTTGTGCGGCGTCCACCCGCGAAACGGCCGTGGTCGTCCACCGCCGGGTCGCTCAGCCGCGTGGCAGCCGCCGGAGAGTTACTTTGAAATCATGACGAACTCCTCAATGCAGGACACGCGGTCGCGTCGATACTGGGACAGGCAGGCCGACTCGTACGACCGGCGGATGGAGTTCGTCGAGCGCCGCTTCTTCGCCGGCAGCCGTCCGTGGCTGTGCGGGCAGGCGTCCGGCGACACCCTGGAGGTGGCGGTCGGCACCGGCATGAACCTCGCCCACTACTCAGGAGACGTCCGGCTGACCGGGGTGGAGTGGAGCGCCGCCATGCTCGCGGTGGCCCGGCACCGGGCCGAGACTCTCGGCCGGGCGGCCGACCTGCGGCAGGGCGACGCGCGCGCACTGACCTTTCCCGACGAGCGCTTCGACACGGTCGTCTGCACGTTCTCACTCTGCGGCATCTCCGACGAGCGGGCGGCGCTGGAGGAGATGGCCCGGGTGCTCAAACCGGGCGGCCTGCTGCTCCTGGCCGACCACGTGGCCTCGTCGTCCTGGCCGTTGCGAATGGGGCAGCGGCTGGTCGACCTCTTCAGCGTGCCGGCGGCCGGCGAGCACTACTGCCGCCGGCCCCTGATCGGGGTGCGCGAGATGGGATTCGCGGTGGAGCGGCACGAGCGTTTCAAACTCGGCACCATCGAGCGGTTCGCGGCCAGGAAACCGGCCGCCGGGTAGCGGCTTCCGCCCGGCCGCGTCGGCTCAGCCGAGTGCGTGGCCGGTGGTGGCGTCGATGTGGCCGGGAATCGGGTCGTGCCGGTCGCCGACCGATGGGGTGCCGGTCGGTTCGAACATCAGGATCGAGGCACCCCGGGCCGACGACGGCCGGTGCTCGACACCGCGAGGTACGACGAACACCGCACCCTGTGGCAGCGTGACGACGCGTTCGCCGGTGTCGGCATCGCGCAGGGCGATGGACAACTCGCCGTCGAGCACCATGAAGAACTCGTCGGTGTTCTCGTGGACATGCCAGATGTGCTCGCCGGACACCTTCGCGATCCGGACCTCGTAGTCGTTCACCCGGGTGACGATTCGCGGGCTCCACAGCCTGTCGAAGCCGGCCAGCGCGGTCCGCAGGAGGATTGGTTCAGCGTTCATGGGGCCATCGTGGCGGGTGGCGTCCAGGCGGCGCGAGTGCTAGGAATCGCACATGTCGCATGGATTCTCGCAGGGAACGGCGGGCCGGCCTCACCGGGTGACCGTGATCGTCGACAACGGCTCGAACCCGTTCGAGCTGGGCGTGGCGACCGAGCTGTTCGGGCTGCGCCGCCCCGAGATCGACGTGCCGTGGTACGACTTCACGCTCAGCGCCGCGCTGCCCGCCGTCCGCATGCACGCCGGAATGTTCACGCTGTCGAACGTGGCCGGGCTTGACGCGGTCGACGGGGCAGACACCGTGATCGTGCCCAACCGGCCGGATCCGCTGGTGGAGCCGGCCCCGGAGGTGCTGAACGCCATCCGGCGCGCCGCCGGGCGGGGCGCCCGGCTGGTGAGCTTCTGCACCGGCACGTTCACCCTGGCCGCGGCGGGCGTCCTCGACGGTCGCAGGGCCACCACGCACTGGCGCTGGGCGGAGTCGTTCACCGCCCGCTACCCCGAGGTCCGGCTCCAGCCCGACGTGTTGTTCGTCGACGACGGCGACGTGCTGACCGCGGCGGGCAGCGCGGCGGCGCTGGACCTCGGCCTGCACCTGATCCGCCGCGACCACGGCGCGGAGGTAGCCAACACGGTGAGCCGTCGCCTGGTGTTCGCGGCGCATCGGGACGGTGGTCAGCGGCAGTTCGTCGAACGGCC
This sequence comes from Streptosporangium sp. NPDC005286, assembly GCF_040607515.1. NCBI lineage: Bacteria > Bacillati > Actinomycetota > Actinomycetes > Streptosporangiales > Streptosporangiaceae > Streptosporangium > Streptosporangium sp. NPDC005286. The sequence goes on from NZ_JBEXGU010000004.1 coordinate 27,883, forward strand.
GGTTCCCGCCGTCCCCGACGCCTCCCTCGGCTCCGTGCTCGCCTGGGCGCAGGAGCGGCTGGACCGGCCGCTGACCGTCGCGGACCTGGCGGCACGCGCGGCGGTCAGCCCCGCCACCCTGCACCGGCGGTTCGCCGCCCAGCTCGGCATCACCCCCCTGGCCTGGCTCACGGCCGAACGGGTGGCGCTGGCCTGCCGGCTGATCGAGCGAGGCGAGCTCCGGTTCGACATGGTGGCCCGGCTCAGCGGGCTCGGAACCGCGTCGAACCTGCGGGCCCGGATGCGGCGGCAGACCGGGCTCAGCCCGCTGGCCTACCGGCGGCGGTTCGGGCCGGACGCCGAGCCGGCCCCGGCGGGATGAGCTCCTCGGTCAGTTGGTACGGGTGTTGGGGAGGTGCTCGCCCAGGTAGCCGATCCAGATCTTGCCGGTGGTGCCGGCGGAGTCGTCGTGGAAGTACATCCGAGGGGCAGGGTACCCGACGGACCGGAGCTTGATGTGCGACTCCATCAGGACCTGCCCGCTCGGATGCACCTCGGGCGGGACGGCGAACCTGCGGGGGGCGCTGAACTTGGAACGGGTGACCACGCTCTTCGACTCGCGCATGGAGAGCATCCCGGTGGGGATGGTGCGGCGACCGGGAGAGTCACCGGCGCACCAGTCGTAGAAGCCGCCCGCGAACCTCCCGCTGGACCGCGCCCCCGCGAAGTCGTCCAGGGCGCGCAGCGCGTCCCACGCCTTCGCCGCCCAGGTACGGCACTGGATGTGATGCTCCAGGTCCAGCCGGGCGGCGGCGCCGTCGGTGTCGCCGACACCGATGTGATGCAGGCTCTCGCGGGCCTTGGCCAGAACCTCGACCAGGCCGCCGGGTTCGAACACCGGATCGTCCTCGGTCACCCCGTACACCGGCTGGCCCGCCTCGGCGAGCCTGCGCTCCAGCCAGCGGACCCGCTCGGCGAGCTTCCTGGCGCTCGTGACGGTCTCGGCGTACTCCTCGTTGAGCAACCGGTGCTCGTCGCGGAGGTTCTTCTCCGCCTCGGTGGCAGGCCCGTCGCCGCGCCGTTCCGCGACGATGTCACGCAGGCCGGAAAGGTGCGCGCCGAGCACGCGGATCTCGCGGAGCACCTGGCCGGAGTCGCCCGCGATCTGCGACGAGGTGGCGAGTCCCAGCGCCGTCTCCAACTCCCCGCGCAGTTCCTTGACCACCATGTCCGCGACACTCTGGGCGATCTCCGCCGCGGCGGAGACCGGCCCGGTTTCCACGGTCCCCCCGGCCGCCTCCGCGGTGGCCTCCGCGGTGGTTTCCGCGGTGGTTTTCGCGGTGGTGACGGTTTCGGCCTTCGGGACGGTAGGACGCCTGGTCATGGCCATCATCCGCCGCCGCATCTCCTCACGGGCGAAATCGACCTTCGAGGGCCGGGGTGCGGCGGCGTCGGCGATCTTGCCCAGTTCGGCCCGTCCGGCGAGTACGCGGTGGACGACGTCGAGCGTGCGCCGCACGTCGTCGGGGACCTTGCGATGTGCGGTCTCACCGATCGTCCCGTCGACGATCCGGTCGAGGGCGGTGGCGCCCCGGCCGCGGATCGCGGCGTCGCCCATGGGCGGGTGCCGGCGGGGATAGTGCTCCCCGGCGGGATCGAAGGGGGCGAAGTAGGTGCGGATCGCCCCGCCGAACACGCCCAGCTCCGGGCCCATCGCCTCGTTGAACCGGTCCTGGGCGCGCAGGTCGGCCAGCCGTACGACCAGGCCCGCGCCGGCGACGCCGTCGGCCAGATGATCGGCGCGCTCCCGCGCCACCTCGGGGTCGCGAGGGTCTGAGGAGACGACCAGTATCGGTACCCGGCGTCGGGGCTCGGTCATCACCGAGACGAACCGCTGCACGTCGTCCTCGGTGAGGAGCACCGCGGCGCCCTCCACCTGGACGGCGCCGTCACTGATTCGCGCGGTGTTCAGGTACGCCGGGAGGAAACCCGGTGCCTTCACCATCGCCGGTTCCGGTTGCTGTTCGGCTCCCTGTTTCCCGCGCTGCTTCGCGCTCCGTCTCCCGGTCCGGTCCGGTTCCCGTCTCGCGACCGGGTCAGCTCCCCCGTGCTGCTCCACGGTGACGACCACCCATCCGGTCATGTTCGGCGTCGATTCGGTGTAGGTCACCCGGGTCCGCAGGCGCCCCTGCCCGTACGGCTCGTCCAGCGTGTAACGGCCGCAGTCGCCGCGCCGCTCCATCACCAGCCGGGCCCCGCCGGCCTCGGCCTCGTCCTTCACCACCGCGGCGCTCGGCGGCGGGAACCCCTTCCGTACGACCCAGTCGGAGAAGCTGCGGCGCAGCCGGATCGAGATCGGAGGGGTGGGGTCGCGTAGCACCGCCTGATATAACCGCGTCACATTCGACGTCATGATCACGACACCTTCATCAACATCGGGGAGTACGGCTCGCGTCCGGTGAATGGACGTCGGCGCGTACGAGGTTGGATGTCAGCGAGGCCCGAAGGTTCCCGCAGGTGCGCATAGTGCGGCATGAACGCTTATTTGGGAGGGGGTTCCGCAATATCGGTGGTTAATAGGGTGGTATTGGATGTTTCGGCGATGCGGAATCTCCGGCCCTCACGGATTCAGAGGTGGCCGCGCGCGTCGCCGCCCAGCCGGCGGATCCCGAGCCGGTGGCCCGCTCGCGCCAGTTCCCCTTCCGGTTCCTGGCCGCCTACCGGGCCGCGCCCTCGCTGCGCTGGGCCTACCCGCTGAAGCGGGCACTGGCGCACTCGCTGGCCGCACGCTTGTGCTGGTAGACCGGTCGCCGTCGATCCGGCACGGCGCCACTCCGTCGGGAAAGGAGAACCGGCACACCTTCGGTGGCCTGACCGATGCGGCCTTCCGAGTGATCCCGCTGCTGGACTCCGGCCGTAACGCGGACTGGCCGTTCTGAACGGGACGCGTTGTCGTGATCCGCTGACATTGTCATAGCCGAGTGTAATGATGGCCTCACGTACCGCCATTAACTATCCCTGGTGGCGGGCGAACAACGATAAGAGCTGAAAACGACTGATAGGAGTAGCGTGGTACTGGGACGGATTCGGGGAGGCGCCGTGATGAGCAGACCCCTTGAGTCGCCCAATCCCCTGGCCAGTGCGATCCTCGCGATGCTGAAGGCGGCTCGTGAGACGGACGTCGAGCTCACCCCGGAGACGCTGGCGAGGCTCCTCTATCTCGCGGACCTGGATGCCATCGAGTCGGGGCGGACGCAGTTCAGTGGGGCCACCTGGCGATGGGACGACTCCGGTCTCTACGATCACGCGCTCACCCGTGCCGAGGACTGGGTGGTCGAGAGCGAGCTGGTGGAGCGAGGAGAGGCGCCGTATGGTGATCGCGATTCGTACGTGCTCACCGTGACCGTCGACATCGAGGATCCGCTGAGCGCGGCGGACATGGAGTGCGTCCGGAGTGTGCTGCGCCTCCATGGGGGCAAGAGCGCGGCTGACCTGGAAGAGTCGTCCGCCGAGACCGCGCCCGTGATCGAGGCCCAGGTGGCGGGGGATCGGGGGGTGCTGCTCGATCTCAACCGGGCACGGCGCCGTCAGCAGGTGAGGGCGCGTCTTGAGCGGTTCCGATCGCGGCGTGCGGCACGGCCTCCGGTGGAGGACGATCCCGGAGTGGATGACGCGCTCAGGGCGGAGTTTCTGGAGATGAGGGCCAGTCTCCGACGGGCCAACACGAAGACGCTGGATGATCGATGAAGGGATCCATCCGCAAGGGTGGCGTCTACCTCGTCTCCGACCGGTCGCTCACGATGCCCCCCAACGATCAACGCAACTACCACATCAAACGGCCGGTAATCATTCTCAGCGGCGACGCGAAGAACGAGCAGGCCACCTGGTCTCTGGTCTACGTCGTCCCCACATCGACGTCGACCACGCTCAGGACCGAATACTGTGTCAAGCTCGCCCAGGGCACCGGCAACCTACCGAGCAAATGCTGGGCGAGGGCGATCTGCGCCCAACCCTTCCTCAAGGAGGAACTCGGTGACTACCTCGGACAGTTGTCACCCCAGGTCCTCCTCCTGATCGAGGAGAACCTGTTCGCCTACCTGGGCACAACCGACTAAGGGCAAGGCCGTCCATCTGGACACTCACCGGCACGGGGGCGTTGCCGAACTCCGGGTCGATTGCGGGTGTCAGCCGGGCTGGCTGCTGTCCTTGTGTTTGCCCCAGCCGTGCCAGCGGTCGATCTCGATCCAGGCGCTGACCCGGCCGCGGTCCCGCTGCGGGTACTTCTTCCCGAGGTACTGCTGGGCCAGCCGGTCGATGTCGGTCAGATCCTTGTCGTCGTGTATGTCGGAGACGTGCCCGATGATGCTGATGTGCGTGTACCAGTTGTTCTCTTCGAGCACGGTGAGGGCGACCCGGGGGTCGTCGCGTAGGTGGTTCAGCCGCTTGCGGCCCTCGTCCATGTTGACCAGGATCCGGCCGTCGTCCCAGAGATACCAGGTGGCGGTGGACACCGGCCGGCCGTCGGACTGGAGCGTTGTGATGACGGCCGGATTCGGCCTCTTCAGCATGGCGACTGCTTCCTCGGGAAGCGGCGGGTTCGACATGATCTCTCCTCTTCGCGTCGGCGTCTCACGTCCCGGACGGTGACGGTTACGCGACCTTCCGTACGCGGTCCGTTCCGTGCTGGGACACCGAGGGAACGCCTGTCGAGGCCGGAATCCCCGGCCCCGGACAACCGGCCGCAGGAGTGAGAGTGCCCATCTCGGGTCGAGCCGCAAACCCTCGACCTTGGGACTTTTCCCGGACCAAGGCCGGTGCGGGGCTCATCAAGGGCAATACCTGTCCTTCGTGACTCCTCCGCTCCCCGAAGGGAGCGGCTTCTCGCCAAGCCGCCGCGGCGTCACAAAGGGCAAGCCCTGCCCTCAGGACATGGACGGCGAGCGGGGCGCCCACTCACCGCGATCGGGCGAGCCGGAACCCCAGGTCGTCGATGCGGAAGGTCGGGTGACTCTTGCGGCGGCACGACGCCCGGCATCCTCGGGGGTGATCGTACAGACCGCCGCCCCGGAACACCCGGTACGGGCCGTAGACCTCGGGATCGTAGACATCCCAGCACCACTCCCACACATTGCCGATCATGTCGTGCAGGCCCCACGCGTTCGGCGCCCTGGTCGCGACGTCGTGCACCTCGCCGCCGGAGTTCCCGCGGTGCCAGGCGATCTCGTCCAGCTCCCCGTAGCGCACGCCGGAGGTCCCGGCCCGGCACGCGTACTCCCACTCCGCCTCGGACGGGAGGCGGTAGCCGTCGGCCGCCCAGTCGCAGACCACGTCCTGGCCGTCGGGGTCGTCGCCCATCGCGTAGCAGGGTTCGAGCCCCGTCGTCCGTGAGAGCAGGTTGCAGAACCGGACGGCGTCCATCCAGGAGATCTCGGTCACCGGCGTCCACGGCCCCGCCGGACTCGCGGGCACCTCGCCTCGAACGGCGCGGTACAGCTCGCGGGTCACCGGATACGGCGCCAGACAGAAGGCCCCGACCTCGACCTTCCAGATCGCCTTCGTGCCCTCGTCCCGCAGGAAGATGCTCCCGGCGGGAATCTCGACCAGGTGCTCGGCGACCGCCTGGCGCAGCGTCGACTCGGAGCTCATCGCAGGTCCCGTTCCACTCGATCGGTCCGGGTGAACGACATGCGGACACACCCGTTCGCGAACGCTACCAGGCGCCCCACGTCACACGCGTGTCCTGCTTGAGCCTGACCCGAGGGCGACCGCGTCTCAACGCAGCAGTGATCGCGCGGTGGGCGCCAGCCGGAGCCGCTGGGGAGTGCCGGTGAGCGTTTCCGAACGAACCGGTTCGGAGCGTCGAGGTCGCGGAACTGGCCGATGACGGTCATCCCCGCCGCCTCCTGGGACTCGATGAACTCCCTCTCGAAGAGGTCGATCAGCACATCACGTCCCCCCTCGTGCAGGGTGTACTGCCTGAGCTCGACGATCGGGCATCGGCTGTCCTTCACCGGCGAAGATCCTTCCGTGTTGCTGGAACAAACATTGTTACTACTGAAGGCGTGCGTCATCGCGCCTACAGGCAGTCCCGCAGCACATCGGCGATCGAGGTGCGACCGAGTTCGCGGCGCAGGCTCTGGTCGGCCTGCTCGTAGACCACGCCCAGCACGGGCCGGATGCCCCTGCCGATCGGGCACTCCAGGTTGGGCTCGGTGCGGTGCATGGCGAAGAGCGGTTCTCGCTCCACGGCGTCGTACACCTGGAGCAGGGTGATGTCCTCGGGTGCGCGGGCCATGCTCCAGCCGGCCCCGGCCCCGTGACGGACCTCCACCAGGCCCGCCCGGCGCAGATCGCCGAGGCTGCGCCGGATGATCACCGCATTGGTGTTGACGCTGGCGGCGACCTGCTCCGAGGTCAGCCACTCCTGCCCGCGCCGCTGGGCGAGCGCGATCCAGGTCAGAGCGTGTACGGCGATCGTCAGCCGGCTGTTCGCAGCCATCGTCCTCCTTGCCTGTAACAATGTATGTTACATCCAGACGGCCGACACCGAACCGATGCCGGGCGAAGGAGCCAGGCGCGGGCAGGAACTTCTTCGTTCGCGGGGTTCGGGAGGGGTTTACGGTCCGAAACCAGCGCGGCCCCGCCCGGCGGATCGGGGTGACGGGGCGCGGTACAACGACACCTGTCGAGGCCGTCGGGAACTGCTCAGGGCCGTGACGATGGACGGCGGGAATGTCGAGGACCGGATCGGGAAGCACGTCAGGAACCGCTCCCGGGCACCCTTTCCCGGAGGTCGGCCTGGAGGAGCCCGTAGCCGCCGGTGACGCGCCAGTCCGGGGTGTCCGCGTCGAGGTTTCTCAGGGTCGCCGGGGGGATGCCGACGGCCACGTCGGATTTGAGGGTGCGGAGCGCGGCGACCGGGCCGGGAAAGTACGCGACCGTGTCGGCGAACGGGGTGGTGGCCGGCCAGGCCCGGTCACCCACCAGCCGCCGGTAGTTGAGATCGCCCTTCATGATGGTCAGCGATGCCCGCTCGAACAGAACCGCGAGGTCGGCGGGGAGCCGGCGGAAGGACCAGGGCGCGCAGTAGAAGTCGTGGACGTACGGCGAGAGTCTCCCGTCCGCGGTCGCCTTCCGGAGCCGGTGGAAGGGCGCGCCGTCTGTTTCGGCCAGGCGGTCCAGGGTGTCCGCGAGGTCGGTGGTGGTCGCGTCGGACACGTAGTAGGGATGCGGCTTCAGATGAAGAGCGACCGAGGCCGCGTGCCCGTGTTCCAGGAGATGGTCGATGAGGATCAGGTCCGCGAGCAGCTCGCGCCCGGCGTTGTCGGCCACCACCACGACCTCGGCCCCGGGAGCGAGCGCGTTCCACATCTTCGTGCTGTCGTCGCAGACCAGCTCGGTACTCGACGATTCGGTGAGGGTGCCCATTGCGAAACTCAGGTCGGCGCGGTTGCCCCAGAGCGCGGCCAGCAGCTTCGCCTGACCGGACGCGCCGGCCGTCGGCCACTCAAGGTCGTCGAGGGATGCCAGCTCGGCCCGCTTGAGAGGGGCGAACGGGTCCACTCCCCGCCACGGTCCCGGCTCGAAGAACCCGACCGCGTCAAGCACCCGCCGGTAGAAGTACGACTCCGACCAGAGAAAAGGGGCCTCCGACCAGGGTTTTCCGAAATGCTCGGCTCCCCAGCCCGCCCACACCTCCCGATCATGGGCCTGCGCGCCGAGCGGCTCCATCACCCCGGAGAAGATCTCGGCGAGCAACGCGTCCAGCGCATCGTGCTCTTTCGGACCGTACGAATTCGTGTCCTTGATCTTCGCTACCAGCTTCGGAGTGCGATCGTGCCAGACCTGCCAGGCGTAGCCCTTCGGATCGCTGTTCAGCAGCTCGGGCGGTAGCTCGTCATTCACGGAAGTTCTCTGGCTCCTCGTCGGCGGGCGTCCGTATGACAACCGTACGCGTCGTGCCAAGCGACACGAGAGTGGGCTCTGATCCACCCTCGATGATCGTGCGACTCAGGGTGAGATCGAGAGCTTCGGACACATGGTGCCGGTGTACAGGCTGACATGCACAGCGATTCGCCCCTGCAATGTCGGTCGAGGTCGATCACCGAAGCAGTCCGGCCGCCATGCGCGCGAGGATCGATGCGATCGTAGACGCGCACCTCATGCCGCATCGGCGTAAACGCGGTCGAAGCCGGAGGAGGCCTTGCTCAGGAAAGATCGATGGCGAGACCGGAAGTGGCGATGCCGATCTCGCCGTCGTATTCGGCCCCGGCGGCGGCTTGCGCGGCTGTGGCGTCTGTGCCTGGCTGCAGGTGAGTCAGTAACAGGTGTCGGGCGCCGGCTTCCTTGGCTTGCCGGCCTGCCTGGCGGGCGCTCGACAGGTGGCGCCGCGAATCCTCCGGAACCCGGTCCACATAGGTGGCCTCGGCCAGAAGCAGATCAGCGCCGCGTGCCAGGTCCACCACATCGGGGCTCGGGCCGGTGTCACCGGTGTACGCGAGCACCCGCTCGCCCGCTGTCAGCCGTATGCCGGCATTGGGCACCGAGTGCGGCAGCAGACGGGTCCGCGCGCGGAACGGGCCGATGTCGAGCGAGTCGCCGGCGGTGAACTCGTGCAGGACATAGACGTCGGTCAGCATCCCCGGGCGGTCCAGCGCGAGTACCGCATCCAGGGCGCCGGGCAGCGAGTACACCGGCAACGGTGCCGGCGGGTCATCACGCAATGCCCGCGCCCGCAACAGCGGGTTCAGGTCGGCACAGTGATCGGGATGTCCGTGACTGATGAACACCGCGTCGACCTGATCGGCGGTGATCCGTTCCAGCAGCCGCGGCACCGTCGCATATCCAGGGTCGACGAGTAGCCTGAACACACCGTGCTCCACGAGGTAACCACTGCAGGCCTGGCCCGCCCCCGGCCACGCACCGCATCCGCCAAGGATTGTCAGCAGCATCCATGAACCCTAACGGCCGGCTCACCAATCATGGCGCGCCCGTACGAGCTGTGCACGTCAGCCCGTACGCCGACACATGGTGTCGTTGATCGCGATACCGTAACGGGCCGCGCATGGCAGTGGCCCCCTGCTCCACCGGCTCACCGAGTTCCGCTTTTTCGGTCACCCGTCATCCGCGATGAATTCAGATCTCTGCCGCTTCGCGTAACGAATGACACGCGCGACACCCACGAGGTGCTCAGGGCCGACGGGATCAGGCTGGACACGGCCGACCGGGCGGGCCCCCGGTTCGGTGACATCGGTTTCTGTCGGATTGAAATGCTACTGATGGCCATCACAGTGATTCCAATTACTTGTGGAGCTGCCAGATGGCAACGGTCACCTTCAGGGATGAGACCGCGACGGGAAAGCCGATAGAGGAGTTCACCCTCCCCGACCTGCCGGAGAGAATCTCGGCGCGGGAACTGGTCCGGCTCAGGGTCCGCGAGGAGGTCGCCCGGTACAACGCGGCCCCCGCCGCCCGGTTCAACGGCCTGGTCCGTCCCGAGGACGCCGAGGTGGAGTTGAACGGCTACCGGATGGGTGCGAAGCGGCGGATCGACTGGGAGCGGCAGGCGGACACCGCCGAGCGGGCGTTCCAGCGCAACGGGTTCCTGCTGCTCGTCGGGGAGCGTCAGATCGACGACCTGTCCGAGATGATCGACCTGACCGTCGACCCGGTGGTGTCCTTCATCAAGCTCGTTCCGCTGGTCGGGGGCTGAGGAATGGGCGTCATCGACGACTTCCCCGGCTCTCACGACTATGTCCTGCGCTACCTGGACGCGTCGGACCGCGACGCCTTCGCCCGCTTCGACGCGGCCTTCGAGGAGGGGACGCTGGGGTGGTTCCGGAAGTACCACCGGCCGGTCTGGGACGCCCTGCACGACCAGATGGAGGACGCGCTGGCCGAACCCGCGGAGAACGGCCCGGCCGCCCATCAGTGAGATCACGGTGCCGCGGCGGCTCGCCGATCCTCGCCGAGCCGCACTCAGGAGAGCTGACGGGTGGCCAGCTGGGCGAACAGGCCGTCCTTCACGGCCAGTAGTTCGTCGTAGGTGCCCTGCTGGACGATCCGTCCCTCGTTCATGACCACGATGCGGTCGGCGGCCACCACCGTGGAGAGCCGGTGGGCGATCACCACCCGGGTGGCGTTGAGCCGGCGGGTGCTCTCGGCGACCCGGCTCTGGGAGGGATTGTCCAGCGCGCTGGTGGCCTCGTCGAAGAAGACGATGCGGGGCCGGGCGACCAGCGCCCGAGCGATCATGAGACGCTGCCGCTGGCCGCCGGAGAGCGTGCTGGTGCCCTCGGAGAGCACGGTGTGCATGCCCATCGGCATGGCCCTGATGTCGTCGGCGAGCCCGGCCATCTCGGCCGCCGCCCAGGCGTCGTCCACCGTGTGGATGCTGCTGCCGACGATGTTGGCCTGGATGCTGCCCGCCTGCAGCGCGCCGTTCTGGAGCACCACCCCGCACTGGCGGCGGACGGCGGAGACGTCGAGTTCGGCGAGGTCCTGGCCGTCGTAGAGCACGGTGCCCGACAGCGGAATCTCGAAGCCGAGCAGCAGCCGCAGCACCGTGGACTTGCCGCTGCCCGAGGGGCCGACCAGGGCCACGAACTCGCCGGGCTCGATCGACAGGGCGACCCCGTCCAGGGTCAGCGGACCGTCCTGGCCGTAGCGGAACGACACCTGGCTGAGCGCGAGCCGTCCGGACAGGTCGCCGGGGTCGGCCTTGGTGCCGTCGGTCTCCGGCCGGGCCTCCAGGATCGGCTTGATGTTCTCCATCATCGGCACGACGCCCATCGCGGTGACGGCGGCGGCGGTGAACTGGAGGCTGGAGGCCAGCAGCAGGCTGAGCGCGGTGAAGAACGGCAGGAAGGTGGCGACCGAGACCTGGCCCGCCATCGGTCCCGCCACCACCGCGAACACGACCCCGGTGCAGACCAGCGGGAATCCGGCGTTGAACGTGGTCACCGCGTTCTGGATGCGACGGGCCGAGGCGGTCAGCGAGCGGCCCCTGGTGACCTCGCGCGTCCACTCGGCGAACGCCCGTTCCTCGGCGGCGGCGGCCCGCAGCTTCGGCATCGCGGTGAGCATCTGGAAGACCCGGGCCGACATGGTCCGCTCGTGCTCGTAGGACTGCCGCTGCCAGCGGAGCTGCATCCGCCCCGCGACGATGGCGAACCCGAGCCCGAACAGCATGAGCCCGGTGGCGACCAGGGCCAGGCGCACGTCGTAGAAGTAGACCAGGACCAGGTTGGCCGATCCGGTGAGCAGCCCCAGCGTGGCCGTGGTCAGCATCCCGGAGAGCATCTCCTGCGCCGAACTGATGCCCAGCACCGTGGTGCCCAGCTCACCGGTGGAGTAGCGGGCGAAGAACCCGGCGGGCAGGGAGAGCAGCCGGGTCCACAGGCCCGACTGCAGGGCCGAGGTGGTGCGGCTCTCGACCCGCAGCACCGCGATGTTCTGCACCACCGACAGGGCCGCGATCACGAACCCGGAACCGATCACCACCAGGGAGCCCTGCACGATGAGGTCGAGTTCGGCCCGGACCGTGAACACGCCGAGCACCTTGCCCGTCATGATCGGGACGAGCAGTCCGAGCAGCGCGACCAGCACCCCCATGGCGGCGAACCGCAGCAGGTCACGGTAGTTGCCGCTGTCCAGGAGCCCCAGGCGCAGCAGCGCGCCGACGGTCTTGATCGAGGTGGGCAGCGGCCGGTACAGCACGTGCGCCCGGTTCTCCAGGTTGCGGGCGACGGCCGCGGTGACCGGGGTGAGCACGCCGTCGTCCACCATGACGTAGCCGCGACCCATGGTCAGCAGCGCCACCGGGCGGCCCGCGGAGTTGCTGCCCACCATGGGCCCAAGGTCCTGCGTCCACCACGGGCCGTCCAGCCGTACGAGCCGGGTCCTGACGCCGGAGGCCAGCGCTATCGCCTGCAGGTCGCCCACCGGGCGGTCCTGGCTGCCGCGCCGCACCGGCGGCCGGACCTCGAACCCCAGGTGCGCCGCCACCAGCCGGGCCGCGGCCAGCGCGGGCGGATCGTTGGCCACGTCGGCCAGTTTCACCTGGACCTCGGTGTCCCGCAGCACGGCGTCGAAGCTCCGTACGGCCTGCGTCAGCACGGTGCTCTCGCGTTCACGCAGGCCGGTCAGGGCGGCGCGCTCCTCCTCGCGCCGCCGTTCGAGGCGTTCGTCGACGGTGTCGAGCAGCCGGACGGCGTGGGCGGCGAGGAACTCGCAGAGCAGGCCCTCGTCGAAGACCGAGTGCAGCGAGCGGGTCCGCAGCCGGGTCCTGGTGCGGGCGACGAGCCAGTCCCTTTCGGTCAGGCAGATGTCGCTGCCCGCGCCGAGCACCAGATCGTTGCCGCCGACCTCCACGTCACCCGCCTCGACGCGCACGCAGCGCACGCCGTCGACCGATCGCACGGCGCGGCCCGCGTCCAGCTCGGCCGTCCCGTTGCCGGGCAGCGGGACGAACTGGCGGGGCGGCAGGGGAGCGGGCAGCGCCTGGGCCAGCAGTTCGATGCCGCGGCTGAGCCCCTTGACCAGCCAGGCGGCGGCCTCGGCGGGCAGGTCGTGCAGAACCGCGACCGGGACGTCGGAGAGTACGGCGCCGGGCACCGGGCGGGCCACGATCACGTGGCGTGGCCCCGACCGCACCCCGCAGGCCAGCACCGTGCCCGCCTCGGCCCGGCCCAGAAAGTTCCAGCGGCCGTCCAGCTCGTCGTCGGCGGTCCGGACCGCGAACAGGTCCACCGCGCCGGCCTCGACCAGCAGCATCCGCCCGGGGTTGTCGAGGATCGTGAACCGCTCGGTGCCGAGGTCCAGCGGGATGGCGATCCCGGCGAGAGCAGCGGGGCTCACAGTCCTCCTCCGGTGTTGAACAGCCGCGTGTAGATGCCGTCGGCGGCGAGCAGCTCCTCGTGGATGCCGCGCTCGGCGACCTCGCCGCGGTCCAGGACGATGATCTCGTCGGCGTCGCGGATGGTGGACAGCCGGTGGGCCATCAGCAGGCAGGCGCAGCCGCGGCGGCGCAGGTTGTCCATGATGACGTACTCCGTCTCCGGGTCCAGGGCGCTGGTGGCCTCGTCGAGGATCAGCAGGGTCGGCTCGGCGGCCAGGGCGCGGGCCAGTTCGAGCCGCTGCCGCTGGCCGCCGCTGAAGTTGCGGCCGTCCTCGCGGACGAACGAGTTGATCCCGCCGGGACGGGCCAGCACGGCGTCGTAGACGGCGGCGTCGCGGAGCGCGTCGAGCACCACCTCGTCGGGGACCGCCTCGTCCCACAGGGTCAGGTTGTCGCGTACGGTCCCGGCGAACAGCACGATGTCCTGGTCGACGTAGGCCATCGAGCTGGCGAGCACGGTGCGCGGGATCTCGTCCAGCGGGTGGCCGTCGAGCAGGATCCGGCCGGCGCGTGGCTCGTACAGGCCGGTCAGCAGGCGGCCCAGGGTGGATTTGCCGCTGCCGGAACCGCCCACGATCGCGACCCGGCTGCCCGGTGTCATGCTCAGCGAGAGGTTCTTGATGACCGGATCGCTCAGCGGGCCGTACCCGAAGGTGACCTCCCGCAACTCCAGGCGGCCCTCCAGGCGGGTGCCGAGTTCCGCCCCGCCGCCGGCACGCTCGAAGCAGCGGGCGATCGGGTGCCGCTCCACGTCGTGGATGCGCTTGGCGTCGGCGCTGAGGTCCTGCAGGCGGCCGCCGAGGTTGGTGAGCTGGGTGACCGGCCTGCTCAGCGCGGCCAGCAGGGTCTGGAAGGAGATCAGGATGCCGATGCTGAGCACGCCTTCCACCACCCGCAGCCCGCCGATCAGCAGCATCAGGCCGGTGTTCACCGTGGCCAGCAGGGGCGGGACGACGACCAGCACCGCGGTGGGCACGCCGAGCCGCTGCTGCGCGGAGACGACCTTGGCCAGGAAACCCGCCCAGCGGGTGAAGGCGTCGGGCTCCGCGCCGGTGGCCTTGACCGTCTCGATCATGCTGAGCGTGGCGAAGGTGGTGCCGGTGAGGTTGCCGCGGTCGGTGCGGAGTGCGGTGACCGCGTCCTTGCGGGCCCGGGCGACCCAGCGCAGCACCAGGATGTTCAGCGCCGCCATGCCGACGCCGATGACGCCGAGCAGCACGTCGTAGCGGACCAGCAGGGCGGCGTAGAACGCCACCAGGACCATGTTGATCACCGTCAGCGCGAGGTCGCGGGAGAGGATCTCGGCCACCGTGTCGTTGGTGGAGATCCGCTTGGCGACCTCGGCCGGTCGGCGTTGCAGGAAGAACTCGATGGGCAGCCGGAGCAGGTGACGGAAGAAGCGGGCGGAGCCGACCAGCCCGACCCTGATCTCCAGCCGCAGAAGGTAGTACTGCTGCACCGAGGTCAGCACGAAGGTGGCCGCCGCGGTGAACACCATGACGATCAGCAGCGGCGGCAGGATGTCAGGGGAGTTGCCGCTCAGCACCCGGTCGATGAACACCCGGTAGTAGGCGGGCCCGGCGATGCCGGGCAGCAGCAGCAGCGCGCTGGCCAGCAGCACCAGCGGCAGGGCGCGTCCGGACGGCAGCCGCCACTGGAGCAGCGCCTTGCTGAGCTTGGCGCGTTCGCCCCCCGGCTTGAAATCGGGGCCGGGTTCGAAGGTCAGCATGATCCCGGTGAAGCCGGAGTCGAACTCCGACCACTCCATCAGCCGCGGACCCGAGGAGGGGTCGTTGATCGCGACCATGGTGCGGCCGAACCGGGTCACCAGTCCCTCGACCACGATGAAGTGCTGGAACGCCCAGAAAATAATCACCGGCCCGCTCTGGTCGCGGAGCAGCTCGGCCTCGAGCTGGAACCCCTTGGCGATCATTCCGTAGGAGCGGGCCGCCGCGAGCATCGAGGATGCCTTGGACCCGTCCCTGGACACCCCGCACCGGCCCCGCAGCTCCTCAAGCGGCACGTGCTTGCCGTAGTGGCCCAGGACCATCGCCAGCGCGGCCGCGCCGCACTCGACCGACTCCATCTGGATCACGGTCGGCACCCGGTGCCGGTTCTTCCTGCGGGGGCGCGGGGGGCGTGGCTGGTTCTTGGGCGCGGGCTTGGCGGGCTCCGCGGGGTTCAATGTCGTGTTCGTCATCGGTGCCTCCTCCGCTCAGCGCCCGAGCACCAGGTCGAACGGCGTCTGCTCGCCCAGGTGGATGGAGGCCGACACGGTCACCTGGGAGTCGAGCTGCACGGGCGGTCCCTGCGCGGTCGACCAGGTGTATCCCGAGTGCGAGTTCTGGTCGGGGATCAGGTCCACGATGATCATCAGGGGGGCCTGGACCGCGGCGTATCTTTTGGCGGCCAGCTCGCCGCCGACCAGCCCGGCCAGCGCCTCACCGGTCAGGGGGTAGCGGCTGACCGAGGTGACCTGGCCGCGCAGCAGTCCGAAGGCCGCGGCGGGCGCGGTGGACACCTCCAGGTCGACCGGGCGGCCGGGGGCGATCCACGCCGCCCGGTCGGCGGGTACGAACACCATGGCGACCAGGCGGTCGTCGGGCAGGTCGGTCCGCTCGACCGTGGCGACCGTGGTGCCGACGGCGACCACCTGGCCGTCGCTGACCGTGGTGCCGACCACCTGGCCGGTGAACGGGCTGGCCACCTCCTGGGTCTTGCCGTCGGCGTCCTGCAGCTCGGCGACGGACTGGCCGACGATCACCCGGTCGCCCGGCCGGACCAGCACGCGGCGGGCCAGCCCCGAGTAGTGGCTCTGGATGCGGGCCGTACCGCCCGGGTGGGTGAGGACACCCGGGGCGGCGACCGAGATGCGCAACTCGCCGACGAACGCCCAGGCCAGCCCGCCCGCCATCACGATCATCACGACGAAGACCGCGATCCAGCCCCGGGGGGTGGCCAGCAGGGTGGGGGAGTCCAGCTCGTCGGGCTCGCGCATCCGTTGCAGCGCCTGGTAGCGGAATCTCATCGCGGTCTACTCCTCCGTCCGGGGCCGGGAGCCGAGTACGAGTTCCCCGACCGTGCCCTCAAGGAGCGGGTCGCGTCCCGAGGCGGTGGCGAAGGCCGCGGCGTCCCCGCCGCCCAGGCCGCACACGGCCAGGTCCATCGCGGTGGCCACCAGGTAGAGGGTCTGGTAGAGCACGCCCACGTGTTTGAGGACCAGCGGGTAGGCGACGGTCTCGTACTTCCACATCACCCGGCCGAACCGGGCCGCCACCAGCAGCACCACCTGTGGATCCGCCTCCAGCATGGCGGCGCCCCGAGCCTGGCCGACCAGCGCCTCGGTGGCCTTGCCCGGCTCGGCGACGAGCTCCAGCTCGTGCCGGTCGGTCGCGTAGTGCCACAGGCCGGGCGGCAGTCCCTCGCACGCCGTCACCAGCGGGTAGACCTCCAGCTCGTGTACGGCGCCGCCGCTCGGATACGGCCGGTCGGCCAGTTCCTGGCCGTCGCCGCCGGTCATGGTGCCCCGCCTGCGCAGGCTCCGGTAGAGCAGCTCGCCGAGCTGGGCGAGGGTGATCGGTCTGTCCTGGTCATGGGCGCGGATCGAGCGGCGCCGTTCGAGCACCTCGGTGAGCGACGGGTCCCCGGCCGCGATCTCGTCCAGGTCGGGCACCGGCAGCGCGACGGTCCGGGTACCGGCTGGCGGCGGGGAGACCGGTTCCGGTGCGAAGCGGTCCTTGATGGGATAGGTCCCGCCGTATCCGCCGACCGAGGCGGGGAAGCGGGTACGGGAGTGGAAGGCCAGGTCGGCGGGGTGCCACTGGGCGTAGGGGCGCTCGGCCACCTCCACGTCCTCATCGGGACCGCCCGGCGCCAGCAGGCCGGCCGTGGCCAGCAGCCGCAGCACCGGGGCGGGCACCGAGGTGCTCCAGGTCGCCAGCTCGCCGAGCAGCCCGGCGGCCTGCGGCGTCAGCTCGACGGCCAGGTGCCGGCCGGGGGTCTGCAGGGTCAGCGTGCCGTCCACCACCCGCGCCTCGGCGAAGCGCGACAGCCGTACCGGGCCCGCGGGGGCCGCCGCCGGCAGCGTCGAGCCCCGGCCGACGGAGAAGAGCCTGGCCACCACGGTGCCGTCCACCGCCGCGGCGTGTTCGAGCAGTCCGGAGGTGTTCAGCCCGCGGAACAGCAGGTGCCAGCGGAGCAGTCCCGCCTCGCCGTCCGCCGTGGTCACCGCGCCTGCCAGGGCGGCGTCATCGTGGTCGCCCTCGGCCAGCAGCTTCAGGGCCGTGCCCTGTCCCGGTGACAGGTTCCTCAGTTCGAGAGCCGTGCTGGTCAGTTGGATGCGCTCACCGGAGAACGACGCGTCCCGGCGCAGCCGGGAGACGATGATGGGGTTCATGGGGGGACCGTTCACTTAGAAGAACACGTTCCAGGAGTTGATCTCGTCCTGGGGGGTCGGCCGGTCGAGCCAGCCGAGCCGTACCGGTGCGTCGTAGAGGCGGCCCGGTGCCAGGCGGCGCCAGAAGTGCCGCAGGCCGGGCGCCATCACCTTGACGACGTTCAGGTCCAGGTCGGGACGGGTCTGGTCGAGGACGATCACTTCGGATCCCGCCGCCTCGATCGAGTCCACGCATCGGCGCACGCACACGGCCAGGTCGGTGGGGGCGGGCGGGCCGACGGTGACCGGCGCGAGGTCCTCCGCAGGCAGCAGCCAGGGCTCCCCCTCCAGCCTGGCCTCCTTGCACCAGGCCAGCATCTCCGGGTCGTCCACCCGGTAGAGCGTGTTGCCCTGCTCGTCACGCCGTTCCACGGTCGGCAGGAACTGGTTGAGCTCGGTGAGCGCGCGGAACGCCGCGATGCGCGGATCGGGGTGGCAGCCGAAGCCGACCATGATGTCCTCCACCTCGTGGCGGCGCCGGGAGACCGCGGCGTACACCGGGATGCCCACGTCGGTGGTGAGGTCGAGCATCCACAGGTCACGGTCCATGGCCCCGTAGAAGTCCCGCAGCTCGCCCACGTAGGGGTCGTTCAGCGAGTCGAGGTCGAAGGCGGGGCGGCGCAGCCGGTTGTACCACCACAGCGCCACGGAGTCGCGCTCGACCAGCTCGCAGATGCCCTGCAGGATGGCCTCCTCCAGGGTGTTGCCCGCCGCGCTGCCGTTGGAGTCGGCGATGCAGAAGAAGTGGCGGTAGAGGTCGGGGTGGCCGTACCAGGCGTAGGCGGCGGGGACCAGCCGTTCCTCGTCGCGGGTCAGCGACCAGGCCCGCGACCAGTCGAACGGCACGTTCTCCTCGAACGGGTCGGGCACCTGCTGCAGCCGGTGCGCCGGGTCGGCGTTCCACTCCTTGCGCCCGGCCCGCTGCTCGTCGGAGAAGAGCAGCAACCGGTCGGGGTGCACCGCGGTCGCCGGATCCAGGTCGGCGTAGGCGGCCTGGATGACCACCTCGTCCCCCCGCCAGACCCCCGAGTACCGTTCGATCGCCTCGCAGACCGCGCTGACCTTCGCCTGGATCTCCGAGCGCCCCTTGCCGCCGCTCTGCCCGCGCAGGTTGCGGCGGAGCAGGTCCATGCTGTCGTTGACCATGGCGAAGTTGTGGCCGGCGGCGTAGCTGTAGGTCAGGCCACTGGGGTCGGCACCGATCGAGACCAGCTTGGTGATCGCGCCCAGATGGGGGCTGATGTGCCGCTCCAGCCGCGCGAACGTCTCCTGTGGCTGGTTGACCCGGTAACCGCCGTCGGTGACGTGGTTGGCCTGCCGCGGGGCGAGCACGATCTTGGGGTTGCCGTCGGACGGCGTGCCGCACGAGGGACACTGCGGCTGGCGGATCAGTATGTGCCTGCTGGTCTCCATGGTCGCCAGGTCGAGGGCGACCATCTGACCGCAGAGCGCACCCGGCTCGCCGGTCGCCACGATCCTGGCGACCTCGGCCGCCAGCATCCCGGCCAGCGCCAGCGGTCCGGCCGCGATCTGCGCGCGCACCGGGTGGAACGGCGTCCGCTCGCCCCGCTTCCCCGCCAGGTAGCGCTCCAGCTGGCGGTTGCCGCTGAGCCGTTGCGCCAGGCACGACCAGCAGCCCGTGTGGTCGGGATCGAGGAAGGGGCCGAGCCACGGGCTGACACCGCCCGGTTTGGCCAGCAGCCAGGGGAGCCCGGATGCCAGCTGCGACGCGTTGCGGCGCTCCAGGGCCGGGTCGAGGTAGTCGTCCACGAGCACGACCGAGACCCCCTCGGCGGGCACCTCGTCGATCGCGCCGGTGAGCACCTTCAACCCCAGCTCGGTCAGGGCGGCCGTGACCGGTGTGGCGTCCACCCCCTCGGCGGCCGCGACGGTGACCGGCGTGCCCTTCGTGACGGCCGCCGGATCGATGCCCAGCGCGTCCCAGTAGGCCAGCACCTTCTCCGGCAGGTCCGGCCTGCCCTCCGCGAGGTGCCCCGCCGCCTCGTAGCGGCGCAGCGTGGTCAGCACCGTGGTGAATGGAACGCTCCCGGACAGCTCCTGGACGATCTCACTCACGCTCCTGCGGCCGTCAAGGTAGGGGAGCACCGCCACGGCGGCCTTCCCCGGCACCAGGAAGTCCTTCCCCTCGGCGAACAGGAAGACCCGGGATCCGTCCACGACCTCGACATGGAAATGGGCCTTTAGTCGTGGACTCTCCATCAGCATCCGCCTTTTTATAACAAGCTCTCGACAACCCTCTTCAGTGCGGATTTAAACACGGGGGGACCCGGATGGTGAATGCGCAAAAAATCGTACGCATCGCGCGGCCGATACTTAGGGCGCCGACGTATTCGCCTCGGTATCACCACGCCGGACGCCCGGGATCGGCGCCCGTGGCCCACTTCTGAACCGGTACCGCCGAGAAAGACGGGCACCGAACCCGTTGAGATCCGTATCGGGAGAATGGGACGATGAAGCATGGCACCGCTTCTTCACAGAGACAGAGAACTGGCTGTCTTCCGAGAGGCTCTCGACGAACTACGGGCCGGCCGCCCTACCGTCGCGGCGATCCTGGGCGGAAACGGAATGGGCAAGAGTTCCCTGCTCGGCGCCATGACTGAAATGCTTCCCCCGCGCAGTCTGGTGCTGCGGGCACGCTGTCATCCGAGCGAGAGCCATTTCGCCTACGGTATGGTCCGCCAGCTCTTCGACCCGGTGATGTCCGCCGGCGAGCGGCCCCGCGGGCAGTTCGACCGCGCCGCCGACGATGACGGCGCCGCCACCCAGGACCTGCTGATCAGCCTGTTCCACATGACCCGCGACCTGGTCGCGGAGCAGCCGGTGGTCATCGCGATCGACGACCTGTCCTTCGCCGACATGCCGTCGCTGCGCTGGTTCTCCTATATCGCGCGCCGCCTGGACGACCTGCCGGTGATGATGATCGCCACGCTGCCCGGCAGCCCCCCGGCCGGGCTGGGCACGGATCTGGCCAAGCTGCCGTACGCGCGGTTCGTCCAGCTCAGACCGTTCTGCGCCACCTGCACGGCCGACTTCGTCGCCGAGGCGCTGGGTGCGCCGCCCGATGTGGAGCTGGCCGCGCTCTGTCACACGCTCTCGCAGGGGAACCCGCTGGTGTTGCGCCAGCTGACCAGCCGGATGCGGCAGGCCAGGATCAGCCCGGGCGAGCCCGACCCCGACCAGGTGCTGGAGATCGGCACGGCGGCCCTGTCCGCCACCGTGCTCGAATGGCTGCACGACCACGACCCGGTGGCCTACGAACTGCTCACCCAGCTCGCCGTCATGGGACCGGACACCGACGTCACCGTGGCGGCGATCCTGCTGAGTCAGGGCGAGCCGCAGATCCGGCAGGCCCGCCGGGCCCTCGCCCAGGCGGGTCTGATCACGGCGGGGTCGCCCGTGCGGTTCCACAACCCCCTGATCCGCACGGCCGTACTGTCGCGCATCGACAACCAGACCCGGCTCGGCCTGCACGAACGCGGGGCCGCGCTGCTGGCCAGGCTGGGCGCGCCGGCCGCCCAGACCGCCGAGCACCTGATGCTCACCGATTCCGACTGGGGCGTTCCGGTGCTGCGCAGGGCGGCCACCGAGGCGGTCGCGGCCCGCGAGTACGACGACGCGACCCGTTACCTGCGCCGCGCGCTGGCCTGCTCCGACGATCCGGCCACCATTCACGAGCTGACCCTGCAGCTCGGCACGGTCGAGCTCCGCCATGACCTGGACGCCTGCGTCCGGCACGCGGAGACACTGGTCAGCACCGCGCCCGACCCCGTCAGGCGGGCCAGGTCGCTGCTGAACCTGGCCAGCCCCGCGCTGGTCGCCAGCACGGTGGGGGTCCGGCCGTTCGTCACCGTGGCCCACGAGCTGGCGGCCATGGCGGACCCGCCGAGGGAGCCGCTGCTCCGGCTGACCGCGCAGGGGGTGCTGTCCGGGTACCGCGCCGGGTTGCGCAGGTCGGTGCGGATGGCCTCCTCGGGCGTGCCGGACTCGGCCGCGAAGGAGCTCGCCGGCGCGCTGGCGGCGATGGTCGCGGCGAGCGGGCGGTACCCGGGCACCGCCAGGCGGCTGGCGACGCGGGCCACCCGGGAACGCTCTCGCCGGGATCGGCCCGCGGGAACCGGGCTGGTGGGCGCCGCGCTGGCGTTCGGCTGGACGGGGCAGCCGGAGGAGGCGCTGGCCGTGTGCGGCAGGATCCTGCAGGACGCCCGCACCTGGGACCAGCCGGATCTGCACGCGCTCGGGCTGCTCCTGCGGGCCGATATCGGCCACCGGCGGGGCGACTCGGCCGACAGCCTGCGGGACGCGCTCGACGCGCGGGAGGGGGCCGAGCGGATCGGCGCGCGGGTGCTGACCACGGCGGCGCGCGCCTGTGGCGCGCGGGCCCTGATCCGGATGGGCCGCGCGCAGGACGCCGCGGAGCTGGTACGTGAGATGACGATGCCCGCGGACGCCCATCCGCTGATCAAGAGCCTGATCCTGGAGGTTCAGGGACTGATCGCGGCGGCGGCGGGCGACCACGTCACCGCGCTGAGCCTGTTCCTCGACTGCGGGCACCGGCTCTCCGCCCGCGGCATCACCAACCCCGCCTGCCTGCCCTGGCGCGCGCACGCCGCCAAGGCGTACAACGCGCTGGGCGAGCACACCGCGGCCCGTACGATCGCCGCCGAACCGTCGGCGAGCCCGGAGCACGCGCCGGACGCGCAGCCGCCGCAGGCCCAGATCCTGCTCACCCCCGCCGAGCAGCGGGTCGTCGAGCTGGTACGGCAGGGCATGAGCAGCATGGAGGTCGCCGAGCGGCTCTGCCTGAGCAAGCGCACCATCGACACTCACCTGGGCCGCATCTACCGCAAGCTCGGTATCCGGGGACGGCACCAGCTGGCCGCCGCCCTCGGACTGTGACCGGCCCCTGATCAGTGCGGTGACACCGGCTCGGTGGACCGTCCGATGCCCAGCCTCGGCTCGGTGACCAGGTACAGCCTGTCGGCGGTGCCGTCGGTGTTCTCGCGGTCCTGGCCCGCGGTCAGCTCGCCGGCCAGCACCATCGCGTCCAGCGGGGCCGCACCGCCGACGCGGGTGGCGTCGTCCAGGTCGGTCAGGCCCGCGGTGATCGAGGCGAAGGCGCCGTCGGGGGGTGCCTGGGCGCCGCTGACGCGCTTCCTCATCAGCTCCGGATACTGGCCTCTGGCCAGGCGCTGCGCCAGCCAGAAGTAGCTGTTCCTGCCCCGGTACTGCTCGTAGAAGCCGGCGACCATGGAGAACATCCGGCCGTAGGCGTTGCGGTAGTGGGACTCGTAGAATCCCAGCGCCTCGCGCTCGGCGACCTCCCCCGCGTGTGCGGACAGGATGGTCGCGGCCGCCAGCATGCCGCTGTACATGGCCAGGTGCACGCCGGTGGAGAGCAGCGGGTCCAGGAAGCAGGCGGAGTCGCCCGCCAGGAAGTAGCCGGGGCCGCAGAAGCTGTCAGCCGAGTAGGAGAAGTCCTGCTCGACGCGGACCTCGCCTTGGAAGTCGCCGCTCGCCACCAGTTCCGTCACCGTCTCCGACTCCGCGACCAGGGTCAGGAACATCTCGTCCGGCGAGGAGAACCCGGACCTGCGGGCCAGGAACTGGTCCTTGTGGGTGACGAAGCCCACGCTGTAGACGTCGCCGCTGAGCGGGATGACCCAGTACCAGCCGTTGGGGGAGGAGATCACGTTGATGCCGCCCCTGGGAGTGCTGGGCAGCAGGGCGCCGCCCCGGTAGTAGCCCCAGATGGCGACGTTGCGGAAGACGTCGTGCGGCCGCCGGTTGCGGAAGTGCTGTGCGGAGAGCACGCCGGCGCGGCCGGAGGCGTCCACCACGAAGTCGGCCGCGGTCTCCTGGCGGTGCCCTTCGTGTACCCATTCCACGCCCACGGCGCGGCCGTCGTCGAAGCCGACCTTCCGCACGCGGGCCCCGTGGACCACCTGCACGCCCTGCTCGGCGGCGTGCTTGAGCAGGACGTCGTCGAAGTCGGCGCGGTCCACCTGCCAGGATCGAACCTGGTCGCCGAAGAGGTCCGGCCAGTTGATCGTCCAGTCGCGCTCCGCGCCCCAGCGGAGCAGCAGGCCCTCCTTGACCTGGTAGCCGCGGGCCTCGACCTTCTCCCGCGCGCCGACGAGGTCGATGATGGCCCGGCAGGAGGAGGAGATCGACTCGCCGATGTGGTAGCGGGGGAAGAAGTCCCGTTCCAGCAGGCGCACCCGGGCGCCGGCCCGGGCCAGCAGCGCCGAGGAGATCGCTCCCGCCGGGCCCCCTCCTATGACCACCACGTCAGGCGCCATGGAATACCCCTCCCGCAGGAAAACTGCTAACCGTTGAATCCTCGCAAAGTGCAGCGAATATTGTTAATACGTATTTATACGCATTTATGGATTAATTCAGGTTGGTGAGGCCGAAGACCGCGCCCAGCGGGTCGGCGAGCAGGCCGCCTTCCAGCGGGCGGGCCCCGGCCGCCAGGGCCGCCGCGACGGCGGCGTCGCCGTCGCCGTCGCCGTCGCCGTCGCCGTCGCCGTCACTGGCACTGGCACCGGCACCGGCACCGGCGCCGAAGAACGGCACCCAGCCGGTCCTGGCGGAGGGGCGGATCACCAGGGGCGCGTCGCCGTACAGGCTCCGGTAGAACTCCGTCGCCGCCTCCTGGCGGGAGGTGTGCAGCTCGCAGGCGCACAGGGCGCCGGGCTCGTCCACCAGGACCACGCCCTCGTCCCTGCCGCCCTCCCAGAAGCCAACCGCCGCACCTGAGGGGTCGACCGCCAGGCAGAGGCGGCCGTTCCCGCCCGCGGGCACCGGGCCCATCACGATCCGGCCGCCCAGGCGCCCGACCTCCGCCCGGGTGTGGCCGAGGTCCTTGGCGGCCAGGTAGACGTTCCAGGACGAGCCGAAGGCCGGGCCCATCGGGCTGGGGCCGAGGCCGCCGATGATCTCTCCGCGCAACGTGATCAGGTGGTAGCCGCGACTGTTCTCCCTGGTGAACTCCCAGCCGAAGAGGTCGCCGTAGAACTGTTTCGCGCCGGTCAGATCGACGGTGATGTGATCAACCCAGCACGGTGTTCCCGGGCCGTACGCGGTCCGCCGGGGCATGGGGGCTCCTTCTGGATCCTGTCGTCGATGAGTGCCGCGGCCTCCTCCGCGCCGCCGAACTCCGGCATGAGCAGCCGGTAGCGGGGCGCGTCGGCCAGTTCCGTGGCGGCCGGCGGCCAGATGTGCGGCTGGAACGACCAGGGCTCAAGCCTGCAGCGGTCGTCGTCTCCCTGGCAGAGCCTGACCAGCGTGGGCGGGGCGAGCCTGGCGGTGATCGGGACGGGCGGGCCCAGCCGCTCGGGGCGGACCAGAACGGACTCCCCGGCCAGTGCGGGATGAGCCTGCCGCCAGGTCGCCGGGTCCGGTTCCTGGCCGATCAGCCCGCCGCTCCTCGCCGACTCCAGGGCGCCGCCGCGCAGGTCCAGCGGGATGTGGAAGGGGAGCGTGTGCCCGGTGGTCCGGTCGACCACGAGGAGTTGCCCCGACACCGGCCGCCAGGACCGGCCGGCCAGTGCGGCCGCCACGCCGGCGCCGGGCGAGCAGGCACTGCCGATCAGCGCGACCGTCACGTCGTCCTTGGTCATGACGACGGCACGCATCACCAGGTAGAGATGGTCGAGTACGGCGAACGGAGGAAGCGGTGGCGGCATGGTGCTCCATCCCCGGAACACGCGACGCTGCAGCAACATCCCGTCGGGACGCTGGACCAGCAGTTCTCCCTCTGCGGCCTTATTGGTGAGAAGCTTCACGACCAGTTGTGCTTCGCCGGCCTCCACCAGATGGGGGCCGAACAGGAACGCCAGGTCGGTGGGGTCGAGTTTGGTCAGCACCATGATGGTCATACCGAAGAAACTCAATAACAGGGGCAACTATCCCCCCCTTACGGGTGTCCTAATCTAGGAATTCTTACAATCAGGTCAAGCAGTGTCTACTCTCTCAGATAACGCCAGCCCCGCAAATACCGCTTTTGCCGACATTTTCGGACACTCAAGCAGGGGGAGGTGTCCGGAGTTATGAATCGTACGAATATCGCATTGTGCCACCATCTTTCCCAGCATTTTGGCATTGTCTATGAAGACCGGCATGTCCGAATCTCCGATGATCACCGTGGTTCTGGCCCTGATCCGGATCAGATCCTCGGCCGAGTGCCGATGCGTGGTGAGCCCCGCCATCGCCCCGCTGTCCAGCTCGGCCCAGGAGTGCCTGCCGATCACCTCCCGTAGCCGGGCACGCAGTTCCGGATGAGCCTCGGTGCCGCGGAAGATGTCCGGCGGGGAGCTCATCCACAGCTCGGCCATCTGCTCCCGCGCGCCGCCCGCCCTGCGCAACATCATGAGCTCCAGGTAACGCCGCCTGGCCGCGGGGTCGGGTGGCGCACCGCCGAGCGTCGGCGCCGCGAGCACCAGGTGCCGCACCACCTCGGGCGCCTCCAGGGCCATCTGCAGCGCGACGCAGGAGCCGAAGGAGAGCCCCACGACCCGGTCCGCCCGCTCGGCCGAGGCGATCTCGGCCAGCCGTACCGCCAGGGCGGGCAGCGTCACACCGGGCCGCAGCGGCTCGGAGCCGCCGTGACCGGGGAGATCCACGCCGATGTGCCGCCAGCCGGGCAGCAGCCTCCACAGCGGTTCCCACAGGGTGAGGTCCATGGTGTAGCCGTGCACCCACAGCACCGCCGGACCCGTCCCCGACTCGACCACGCGCAGCCCGCTCACGCCGGCTCCCGAAAGCCCGCGCAGAACCTCCGGTAGGCCACCACGGCCGCGTCCCCGCCGTCGAAGCGGGGCACCACCTGCGGATTCAACCGTTCCCAGACCACCGCGTCCTCGGCCAGCGCCCGCTCGCTGCCGCTG
Source organism: Streptosporangium sp. NPDC005286 (assembly GCF_040607515.1). NCBI lineage: Bacteria > Bacillati > Actinomycetota > Actinomycetes > Streptosporangiales > Streptosporangiaceae > Streptosporangium > Streptosporangium sp. NPDC005286. The sequence continues at coordinate 54,104 of NZ_JBEXGU010000004.1, forward strand.
ATGAGCAGCGGCAGCTCGCCCTGCTGCTCGGGGCGGACGCCGATCGCCACCCGCGCCACGCACCCGCCGCTCTCCCGGGGCACGGCGGCGGTGACGATGACCTGCTCCCACCCCGGCGGCCCGAACCGGGTGACGACCACCCCGGGACTGTAGGCGCATGCCAGGAAGCGCGCCCGGGTGACCGAAGGACCGGAGGTGCTCCCCGGCTTGGCCCCCATGACGAACTCGCCCTCGATGACCAGCTCGCCCTCGTCCCCGTCCCGATGCGCCATCCCGCGGAGCCGCGGCACCTTGTGCACCTCGGTGAAGTGGTCGATGTCGAAGGCGTTCTCCACGATCATCGCCGGATCGACGTCCACCGGCCTGACCACGGCCGCGGTGAGCGGGTGGGTCCCGCCCAGCTCCTTGATCGCCCGGGTGAGTCCCCGGTCGTCGTCAGGGGTGTCCGCGAGCCGTACGAACACGGCCTCGCCGGAGACGATCACGTGGTGCTCGCGTACCGACCACCGCCTGGTGGTGTCGCCCAGCGCGATCCGGCGGCCGTGGAACGGGCAGACCAGGCAGTCACCCGAGAGCCGTCCCCCGTAGCCGAGATGCGCGCCCCGATGCGGGCAGTCGGCGTCGAAGACCCGGATCCCCGTCTCGTCCCGCACGGCCACCAGCCGCCGGGTCCCGATCTCCAGAGGGGTCACCTCGGCTGTCAGCTCGGAGGTGAAGGCCGGTAGGTACCAGCCGGAATGCGGTGTCCCCAACTGCGCTGTCATCAGCCCATCGCCTCCAGGAGCCGGTCGGCGGCGAGCACCCCGCTGGCGATCGCCCCCTGAACCCACGGCAGCCGCGTTCCCGAGACCGTGGCCTCGCCCGCGAAGAAGAGTGTGTCGGCGACCGGCTCGGCCCAGCGCGCTGGAGCCCGCTCGGCGCCGAGCAGCGGCGCGGTGAACGCGCCCCGGCTCCACGGGTCGGCCCCCCAGTCGGCGATCCGCCTGCCCAGCACCCGGGCCCCCGCCGCCCAGGGCAGCGCCACCGTGAGCATGGCCGACAGGTCGGGACCGGTGGCGGCCCGCACGCAGGCGGCCGCCGCGTCCTTGGCCACGATCAACGCCTCGGGGCGCCCCTCGCGGCAGCTCACGAAGCCGCTGACCCCGTCCGCGTCGAACACCGACGCGGTCTCCGGCGCGGGCACCGACAGGGTCGCGACCACGCAGCAGCCGTCACCCGCCGCCAGCTCCCGGGCGGCCTCGATCTTGTGCTCGGGCAGATCCTTGATGGTGAGCGTGCCGTGGGTCACCACGGCGGGCGGCACGGTCACCACCACCCGCTCCGCCTCCACGGTCCCGGACTGCGTCAGCGCGGCGACCCGTCCCGGCGACCAGCCGAGCACCTGGACCGGGTGTCCGGTGTGCACCTCCAGCCCCGCCGCCAGCCGTCGCGGCAGCAGGTCGAACCCGCCGGACACGACGTACTCTCCCTGCCCGGCGTCGTCCCCCCGCTGGGCCGCGGCCACACCGGCGGCGCTGAGCCGCTCCGGGTCCGCGGCCCAGCTCTGCCGGAACCACTCGCTCGCCACCGGGTAAGGCCCGCCGACGTCGCCGAGCCAGCCGTGCACCGACCCGCCGGCCTCGGCGCCCTCCGCGTTCAGCCTGGCCTCCAGCAGCCAGGGCGGATGCGGTGTGCGGGCCAGCGCCCCCATGGGACGGCCCACCCGCCCGCTGATCACCCGGGCCGCGGTCGGCCGCGGCGCCGTCCCGGTCTCCACCAGCCCGTGGACGGGGTTGCGGTCACCGTGGACGACCTGCGCGCCCAGCTCCAGCGGGGGTCCGCCGTCCGCGGGACGGAAGGTCAGTATCCGCCCGCCGATCCGTGACCTGGCCTCAAGGACCACGGTGCGCACCCCGGCCCTGGCCAGGCGGTCGGCACAGGTCAGCCCGCTGACGCCGGCGCCGATCACGAGGACCTCAGCACGCATCCCCGCCTCCCAGCCGCACCGGAAGGGCGCGCAGCCGCCGGGGGATCAGCGTGGCGGCCCAGACCGGCTCCGGATCGGCCAGCGACGCGGCGGGGAACCGCTCGGCCAGCCGGGCCAGCAGCACCGCCCCGGTCTGCCGGACGAGCTGCGCCGCCAGGCAGAAGTGCGGCCCTCCGCCAAAGGCCAGATGCGGGTTGGGCGTCCGGTCGAGCACCAGCTCCCCGGCCTTTTCGAAAACGGCCGGATCCCGGTTGGCGGCGGCCACGATCGCCAGCACCCTGGCCCCCTGGGGCACCTGCCCCCCGGGCAGCGCCACGTTCCGGATCGCGACCCTGGCCGTGAACGGAATGGGCGCCTCCAGCCGCAGCAACTCATCCATCGCGGTACGCGCCGGCTCCCGGCCGCCCTCGCGCAGTACGGCCAGCGCCTCGGGCCGGGGCAGCAGCCAGTACAGCGCGTTGCCGATCGCCTCGGCCAGCGGCTGCCACCCGCCCACCACGGCCAGCCCGAGCACCCCCAGCATCTCCCGCCTGCTCAGCCGGTCGTCGGCGGCCAGCCGGGCCAGCGGGCTGGGCGGCGCGGACGCGCAGTGCGCGTCCAGGAACCGGGTCAGCTCTCCCATGGCCGACCTGCCCAGCGCCGCCACCTGCGGCCCGGCCAGCGGATCCAGATTGATCGAGGCCGCCTGGGCGAGCTGCGCGAAGACCTTCCGGCCGCTCTCCGCCAGCCCGAACAGCCGCAGGAAGACCGAGGTGGCCAGCGGGCTCCCGATCTCCGTGACCGCGTCGACCACGGTCCGCTCCGCCAGCCGGTCGAGAAGCCCGTCCACGTCGGCGGCGATCGCCTCGGCCACCGACGCGATCGCCGCGGGTCCGAGCAGCAGCAGCCCCGGCGCGCGCAACCGGGTGTGATCGGGCGGGTCCGTGGTGAGCATCGACGGCGGCAACTCCTCGTCGCGCGCCCGCCCCTGCTGCCCGGCACTCGCCGAGAAACCCTGGTCACGCAGTACGGCGGCGCAGTCGGCGTGCCCGGTCACCAGCCAGAGCCGCGACGCCGCGTCGTAGTGGACCGGAGCGCGGGCGCGCAGCCAGTCGTAGGCCGGATAGGGATCGGCCCGTCCCGCGGGGGAGAAGGGGTGAGCCAGGTGGGCAGGGAACCGGATCTGGGTGCCTACCGTCACGCGTCAGTCTCCCTTGCGATCGCTTACCTGATCAGCGCACACGCGCGTTGCGCCAGCCGAACGTCAGCGCGGTCAGCAGCAGGCCGCCGACCGCCCACAGTCCGAGGACCAGCGCGATGCGGCCGAGCTCCCACCCGCCCGCCGGTTCCACGACGGTGAAGCCGTCCGGCAGGAACACCGAACGGAACCCCTGCGCCATCCACTTCACCGGGAAGAGCGCGGCCGTGTTCTGCATCCACTCGGGAAGCTGGTGAAAGGGGTAGAAGACCCCGGAGATGAACTGCAGCACCATGAACACCGGCGTCACGATCGCCGCGGCGGACCGGCTGTTCGGGATGGCCGCGCTGTAGGCGATCCCGGCCAGCGCGCAGGTGACGGTACCCAGCGTCAGCACCCAGGCGAGGGTGAACCAGCGGTGCGCGGTGCTCGGCCAGGGCAACCCGAACGCGGTCACCGCGATGCCGAGCAGCAGCACCGTCTCCACCACGGTGGTCACCACGACCTTGACCAGCTTGCCGATGAAGTAGGCGGGCTTGGGCATCGGCGTCATGGCCAGCCTGCTGATGAGGCCGGTGTCCCGCTCGATGGCGATGTTGATGGCCAGCCCGGAGAAGGCGGTGCTCATCACACCGGCGGCCACGATGCCCGCCATGAAGACCTGCCGGAAATCGGTCTGGGTGCCCTCCACCTTGCCGGTGAAGATCGCGCCGAACACCACAAGCAGGATCACCGGAAAGAAGAGGGTGAAGACCAGGGACTGCCTGTTGCGGAAGAACGACTTCAGCTCGACCGACGACCGGGCGACACTGGCCCGCCACAGCCCGGGCAGCAACCCCTCCCCGAGTTCCCGGCCGGGGGCGCGAACGGAATCGGTGAGGCTCACTTGTTCTCCTCCGGCTGTTGTCGATGCCGGTCGATGAGGTTGAGGTAGATCTCTTCCAAGGTGGGACGGTGCACGATCAGCTCGGGCAGCTCGGCCTCGGCCCAGGACGCCAGCAGGCTCACCAGCCGGGTCGGCTCCGAGGTCAGCACGGTGACCAGGTCACCCGCGCCCGTCGGTCCCGGTTCGAGCACCGCTCCACGGGGCAGCTCGGGGAGTTCCCGGCCGGCCAGCGACTCGGAGCGCCGGAACGACACGGCGGCCGAGGTCGTCGCACGCCCACCCAGCTCGCTCGGCGGTCCGCAGGCCACCAGCCGGCCGCCCGCGATCACACCGACCCGCGCGGCCAGCGTCTCGGCCTCGTCCAGGTAGTGGGTGGTGAGCACCGTGGTGCAGCCGCGCGCGGCGAAGAACCGCACCAGGTCCCACGCCTCGCGGCGGGCGACCGGATCGAGCCCGGTGGTGGGCTCGTCCAGAAAGATCAACTCGGGGTCGCCGATCACGCCGACGGCCACGTCCAGACGGCGCTGCTGGCCGCCGGAGAGCTCCGTGGTCTTCTTCTTCTCGTACGTTCCCAGACCGACCATGTCGAGCACCTGCGTGGGCGGCAGCGGCCTGGGATACATGGCGGCGAACTGCCTGACCACCTCACCCACGGTGAGATCGGGGTAGGCGCCGGTGGATTGGCTGACCACCCCGATACGCGCCCGCCATTCCCGTGGGTCCCTGGCCGGATCCTGGCCGAGGACCTCCACGTCTCCACCGCTCCGCCGCCGTACTCCCGTCAGTATTTCGACGGTCGTGGTCTTTCCCGCGCCGTTCGGCCCGAGCAAGGCGAACACCTCGCCGCGGTGTACCCGCAGGCTCAGATCGGTGAGCACCAGGTGCTCTCCATAACGCTTGTTCAGGCCGGTGACGGCGACCGGGTCGTTTTCCGCGGCGGCGGAAAGCATCGACTTACTCCTCCGATGGAGACGGGAACGGGAACGGCATGGCGATTTTGGAAATCCAGTGAATTCAGTGAATTCAGTGAATTCAGTGAATGCTGGAGATGCGGTGAATCAGGTGCAGCAGCAGCACGGGCAGCAGCAGTAGTAGCAGGCGGCCGCGTCGGCGGCGCCGGCCGCGATGTCGGACAGGTCGCCCTCGCTGAGCTCGGCCGCGTCGACCACCGGGGTCTCGGGGATGTGGAGCTCGTACTGGCCGGTCGCCAGACCGACCTCCCAGAGGCCGACCTGGACGTCCAGGTTGCCCTCCTCGTGCCCCTCGGGAATGTGGCGCACGATGACGATCTCGGCGTCCTCCGGGATGGTCAGACCGGACTCGGCCAGCGCGGCGCGCGGGTCCGCGTTCAGCCGGGCCGCGTACTCCTCGTCCGACCAGGCGGTGATGAGGGTGCGGGTGTAGGCGTTGATGAATTCCGCCCGCTCCTGCGGTTCGAGCGCCATGTCATTCTCCCTCTGTTTGTTTACCGCTGCTTTCTGCGTCGGCAACTGAAAGGACTGTCGCATGGCGCACGGCACATACCAAGACTTAAGTTATTCGCCATTGATGTAAGTATTGATACGTTCATCAACGCAGTGTTACATTAGCAGCATGCCACAGTACGGATGTGCTCATCAATGACATTCAATACGTATATCCGGTACTCGTGAATACGTATCAGAGATACTTAAGCACCGTTAAGCGGAGGCGTCGGTGACGACTACCAGCACGCAGCTGCCCCCGGGACCGCCCGGCCCGGTGGACATGGAACGCATGCGTAGCGACCCACTGGGGTTCGTGACCGGCCTGGCCCGTCGCTACGGGGACGTCACCGGCCACCACGCGAACGGCGAGACCGTGTTCATGGCGCATCGCCCGGATCTCGCCCGGCACATCCTCAAGGACAACGTCGGTAACTACACGAAGGAGAACACGCCCGACGACCACATGCTCCGCCCGCTACTCGGAAACGGCCTGCTCACCAGCGACGGCGCGGAATGGGCGCGGCAGCGCCGGCTCTGTGCCCCGGCCTTCCGCCGCAGCGCGGTCGCCTCCTTCGACCAGATCATCACCGACGAGACCTCGGCGCTGCTGGCCCGCTGGCGTGCCGCCGCGGAGACCGGCGCACCCCAGCCGATCGACCACCACCTCACCTCGCTGACCCTGTCGATCCTGACCCGCGCGGTGCTCGACGTGGACCTCGGCGCGGCGGGCGACGGGTTCGGCCGCGCGGTGGACGCCGTCAATCGCTTCATCGGCCACTACGTACCCGACCCCGACCCCGACCCGGCGGACACGAGCCGCCGCCGGCGGGAGTACGCACGCGCCCGCGCCCTGCTCGACATGATGACGCGCACCGTCATCGCCTCCCGCCGGGCCGCTCCCACCGCCACCGGCACCCTGCTCGACACCATGCTCGGCGCCCTGTCCGACGCGGACCTCCGCGACCAGGTGCTGACCTTGATCATGGCCGGTCACGAGACCACCGCCAAGGCCCTGACCTGGACCTTCTATCTACTGGACCGCCATCCGGAAGAGGCGGAACGGGTCCGGGCCGAGGTCGACCGGGTGCTGGGCGGACGCCCGCCCACGGCCGCGGACCTGCCCGACCTGCCGCTCTGCCGCCGGGCCGTACAGGAGGCGATGCGCCTGTACCCCCCGGTCTGGCTGATCTCCCGCCGTGCGACCGGCCCCGACGAGCTCGACGGCCATCCGGTACGGCCGGGCACGCTCGTCTGCGTCAGCCAGTGGGTCCTGCACCGCGACCCCCGCTACTGGGACCGCCCGGATGCGTACGTACCCGACCGCTTCGACGGCGTCGACCTCCCGAGTCATCTGTACCTGCCGTTCGGCGGCGGCGAGCGCGTCTGCATCGGCCGGCACCTGGCGCTGATCGAGGCGACGCTGGTCCTGGCGATGCTGTCTCAGACGGTACGGCTGACGCTGGAACCCGGCTTCCCGGTGGAACCGGAGGCGCTGGTGACGCTACGGCCGAAGCACGGCATGCACATGATCGTGAGCCCCCGATGACCACTCTCCCCACACCCCCGCACCCCCCGGCCACCGTCACCGGCCGTGGCGCCGCTCTCGACACCCCGGCCCCGGACTCCGGTACTCCGAGGTCGTACGCCGGTCCGTACGACCCCGCCACCCCGCCGTACGCGGGTCCGCCCGGCCCCGCCGACCGGCCGGATCCCAACACCCCGACCCCGAACGCCGGTTCGTACAACCCCGCCACCACCACCGCGGGTGGGCTGGCGGGAGAGCTGGCGCGGCTGGAGGCACAGGCGGAGCTCTCGTTCGACGAGGAGCTGAGCCTGCTGCGCGAACTGGGCCTGACCGCGTCGGGCGGCCCGCTGGTCGAGATCGGCGCGGGGTCCGGCGCGATCACCAGGCGGCTGCGGCGGGCGCTGCCCGAGTTGTCACTGGTCGCCGTGGACATCGACCCGGACCTGCTCGCCCATGCCGAGGGCGCCGACGCCGAACTGATCGTCGCCGATGCCGCCGACCTGCCCCTGGAGACGGCGAGCGCGCAGTACGTACTCCTCAGGTACGTCCTTCAGCACCTTCCCGATCCCGGACCGGCCCTCGCCGAGGCACGCAGGATCCTCCGCCCCGGTGGCCGGATCCTGGTCACCGAGGTGGACGCCTCCTGCTGGGGGCTGGCCGACCCGGTCTACCCGGAACTGGTGGGAGTGCACGCCAAGATGGCGGCGACCCAGCAGGCCGCCGGCGGTGATCGCACGATCGGCCGCCGTCTCACCCGCCTGCTCCGTGACGCCGGCTTCACGGAGGTCGCCCTTCGCCCGTTCGCCACCACCAACGACACCCGGCCCACGGATGACTTCGCCCCCCACCTCGGCCCAGGACGGCTGCAGCCGCTCGTGACCGCCGGAGTGTTGTCGCTCCGCGAGTTCGCCCTCGCCGCCGACCGCTGGAACCGGTTCCGCGCAGATCCCAACGCCTGGGTGATGCTCCTCGGGTTCACCGCAGCCGGTACCGCCCCCGACGCCTCTCAGAACGGCCGTCACCCCACCGAAGGAATCCAGTGAACACCAACGTCAAGATCTTCATCACGATCTTCTGCTACATCAGCGCGGTGATGGGCCTCGTCACCGCCGTCATCCAGGCCAGCACCACCCCCGCCAACACCCCCGGAGCCATCGGTTCCGGAGTCGTCGGCGGCATCTTCCTGGTAGCCGGCGTGGCCCTGAGCCGCAAACCCCGCTACTAGCCGCGTACGACACCTCTCTGCGGCCGGCGGCCGGCAGCAGGGAGGTGTCCCGGTGTGCCGTCCTGCCGGAGCGGGTGATCGCGAGGTCACCCGGCTCATCTCCACGGGACGCCAGGTGGGGATCGGCGGCGAGTTCGCGCTCCGTCACGGACGCGTCGGATTCGCCGCCGAGGGGCCTGATATCGGCCATCGGCCAAGAGGTCACCGCCGAAATCCTCGACGTCGATATCGAGCACGGACGCGTACCCCTTTCCCGCAAAGCGCTCCAGGAAGACCCACTGCTCGATCTCCAAATCCCCGCCATCGGCGCTCACAGCCAGTCGTGTTCACGCGCGTACCGCGCCGCTTCGTGCCGGGTCCGGGTCTGAGTCTTCTGCATCGCATTCGAGAGGTAGTTACGCACCGTGCCCTCTGCCAGGTGAAGTCGGGTGGCGATGTCGGCGGCCGAATAGCCTTCGCCGGTCGCCCGCAGCACATCGATCTCGCGGTCGGTGAGCGGGCAGTCGTCGACGACGGCGAGTGCGGAGACATCCGGGTCGATCCATCGCCTGCCCTCGTGCAGGGTTTTGATGACCGAAACGATGTGCGCCGGTTCCGCGGACTTGCTGACGAAACCCTGGACTCCGAGCTTCAGTGCCCTGCGCAGCACGCCGGGCCTGGCATGGCGGGTCAGCATGAGGATCACCTGCTCCGGCCGCTCGCGGCGGATCTCCGCGACGGCGCCGAGTCCGTCCACGCCGGGCATCTCCAGATCGATGACGAGCACATCGGGCCGGTGTCGCAGCGTGGCCTGGACGGCCGCCGCACCCTCTTCCGCTTCGGCGAGCACGGTGATCTCGCCCTCGAGTGGGAGCAACGACGCCAGCGCTTTGCGGAGGAGTGCCTCGTCGTCGGCGAGTACCACGGTGGTCATCAGTCGTCCTTTCCCGCTTTTAGAGGGCAGCGTCCGAACGACCGTGCGGGAATGCCGCAGCCGTCAGGAAACGCCCGTCTTTCTGTTCCACCATCAGCTCGCCTCCGTTGCCCACCACTCGTTCCTTGAGCGTGGCGAGCCCCCGCAGTTCGGGCAGCGGACCCTCTTGCACGCCGTCGTTGACGATGGTGATGCCCGACTCCGACAGGGTGATGCGCACCTGCTCGGCCTGCGCATGCCGCAGGATGTTGGTCGTCGTCTCCCGCAGGACCTGGCCGAGCAGCTCGCCTGCGTGCGCGTCGACCTCGGCCTCACGGTCGACGCGCACGCGGATGCCCGCGGCCTCGAAGAGGTTCTTCGCGTTCTCCAGCTCAGCGGACAGGTTGAGCCGCCGCTGCGCGTAGGCGAGCTCCTTGGTCTGGGTGATGGTGTCGCTGACCAAGGCATGCACCTCGCGCAGTTCCTGCTCCACTCGTTCGGCGTCGCTGTGCACCAGCTTCTGGGCCAGCGCGATCTTCAGCTTCACCACATGCAGCGTGTGGCCCTGGATATCGTGCAGATCACTGGCAAAACGCATGCGCTCCCGGATGACGGCCAGCTCCGCTTCGCGTTCTCGTGCCTCCTCCAGCTCCGCAACGAGGCCGTAGAACCTCTGGTTGGGGAACATGAGGCCGGTCAGCACCGCTGTGGCGCCCGCGGGAACGATGACGTATCCGATCAGAACACCGGAGAGATCTTCCTGGGTGACCAACAGCCTCGCCGCGCCTACTACGGCGACGTAGGCGATCAGCCCCAGGGCTGCCCAGCCTCGATGGCGCGGCAGCTGGGGGACGGCGAGGGAGCCCACGATCAAAATGCCGTAGAACGCCGAGTTGCTGTCCATCACCAGCACTCCGAGAAGCCACACGGCCGCAGCGATGATCAGGCAGGGGAGCGCGACGCGGGAGATGTCGCGCGCCGCCCACCACACGAAGGCCACCAGGGCCGCGACCACGCCCAGACCCAGGACGATGACGTGCCACCAGGTCTGGGCATCGGTCGCCACCCGCAGCGCCCCTACGACAGCGAGCAGCGGGAGGAACATGGTGAGATTGAGTCTGCGCAGCCGTCTCCGCGTCGCCTCGGTGTGCTCGGACATCGGGTGTGCCGCTGCCCGGGCCGGCCTCACCGGTCCTCACCTGGCCGCCGAGCCGTCAGGCTGAACAGCGGGACCGCCACAGCGCTCGCCACAGCGCTCGCCACAGTGAGGACCGCGGCCGTCCACATCAGCCACTGGTTGTTCTCCAACCACGACTCCCCGCCGTCAGGCAAGAGACCGACGCCGAGGTAGTGGAGGAAGAACGCCGCGCAGACCAGGCGCAGGGGTTCGGTGCCCATGGGTGGCTCTCCGGGATCGAACAGCAGAGTCTGTCCAGTATTCTTCCGGTCTCGTGGCGGCACCAGTGACGCTGCGTCATACGTTCACCCAAGAAATGTCATGGCGAGGTCATGACGTGGTCGCACTGCCCGGTGAGCGCGGCGGCTGCTGGGATCAACAGCATGTCCTCGACACCAGTCATCGACGTTGAACGTCTGAACCTCACCTACGGCGACTTCCATGCCGTGAAGGATCTGTCCTTCCAGGTGGAGCGCGGAGAGCTCTACGCTCTGCTCGGCACGAACGGGGCGGGGAAGACCTCGACCCTGGAGACCATCGAAGGCCACCGTACGGCCACCTCGGGCACCGTGCGGGTCTTCGGGCAGAGCCCACGAGACCGGCGCGCCGTGCGGCCCAGGATGGGCATCATGCTGCAGGACAGCGGGTTCTCCCCGGACCTGACGGTGAAGGAATCGGTCCGGCTGATCGGAAAACTCACCCAGCGCACGGACACGGTCGAACGCGTGCTCAGCGTTGTGAATCTCACTCGCAAGGCCGGCATCAAGGTGTCCCAGCTCTCCGGCGGCGAGAAGCGGCGTCTGGACTTCGCCACCGCCGTGTACGGGACGCCTGAGCTGATCTTCCTGGACGAGCCCACCACCGGCCTGGACATCCAGTCCCGCGACGATCTGTGGGACACCGTGAACAAGCTGCGCGAAGACGGCTCCACCGTCGTTCTCACCACGCACTACCTGGAAGAGGCGCAGCAGTACGCCGACCGTATCGGTCTCATGCACAAGGGCACCTTCCACCGGGAGGGGACCGTCTCCGAACTGACGCGGACCCTGCCGGCCGCCATCCGCTTCTCCCTTGTGGCCCCCGCACCGGCGCTGCCGCTGCAGGCCACGCGCGAGAGTGACGGGAAGTTCCTCATCGAGACCTTCGGCTTGCAGAAGGACCTGTACACCCTGCTCCGCTGGGCGCAGGACCACGCGGTGGAGCTGCGGGAACTCCAAGCCGGACCGACCCGGCTCGACGATGTCTTCCGCGCCCTCGACAGCGACTAGACCACTCCCCGACTTCCAGGAAAAGGACCTTCGCCATGCTCTCGATCGCTCTCAGTGAGCTGGTCCAGATCTTCCGGAACCGGTTGGTTCTGGTCACCAGTGTCGTCATGCCCGCGGTGGTCAGCGCGTTCTTCATCTACCAGCACGAGGGCTTCGCGGCCCTGGGCAGCCTCGGATACATCGCGGCGGTGGTGATGTTCACCGTGGGGGCGTTCGGGCTCTACACCACCGCGGTGACCACGCTGGCCTCCCGCCGGCAGAACCTCTTCCTCAAGCGGTTGCGCTCCACCGCGGCGAGCGACGCCGGCATCCTCTCCGGGCTGTTGCTCCCGGTCACCGTCATCTCGCTGGTCCAGGTGGTCGTGATCATGACCGTGCTGGCCGTGGTCACCGGCCGGCCGGACAACATTCTCCTCCTGGCGGCGGCCGTCCTCTCGATGGTGATCATGATGCTCGGCCTGGGACTGGCCACGGCGGGACTGACGGACTCCCCCGAGCACGCCCAGGTGACCACGCTGCCCATCAGCCTGGGCACCATCGCCGTGACCAGCTGGGTGGGGATCACCGGCACCGAGGAGCTCACCCTGCTCAAGCGGCTGCTTCCCGGCGGCTCGGCCACCGAACTGGTCGTCAACGCCTGGAACGGCGGCGTTCCCGTCACGGAGTCCCTGGTGCTCCTGGCGCCCACGCTGAGCTGGGTCGTTGTCGCCGTCGCGCTGGCTTCCCGGATCTTCCGCTGGGAGCCGCGCCGATGACGACGCCCGGCGTGGGTCATCCATGGGTGCGGAGGACGCAACCGACTGGGTGAGTGCTGTGGATCATGTGTCGTTCGATTCGGCTGCGCCGTGGCGGCACGGTTCCTATCCAGACGAGCTCGGCCAGAAGCGAGACAGCGTCTGTGGCCTGTTCAACATCGTTCCCCGAGGAGGAGAACAGATGCGGAAATCCTCATAACCGTTCTCGCCGCCGCCGTCAGTGTCTCCGTGATCACGGCAGTCACGTAGCTTGAGTTCTAGTGACCGGGTGTCCCCGGAGACGTGGCGGAGCAGCCGTGGGTGACGAAGTAGATCTCCATGGAGATCGACCCGCTCGGGGCGGAGAGGTCGTGGAAGTTCCGGGTCACGGCCGTTCCGAAGATGCGCGGGTACGTCTCGCGGATGGTCGTGTTGACCCGGGTGGCCAGCTGAACGCCGCCGCTGGCGCCGCCGTCGGAGTCGGAGCCGAAGGTCAGCACCATGCCGACGCGCCGTCCGGCCAGGTTGCCTTTGTGCCTGCGCAGCTCCTGGCGGACCCGTGCGGCCAGGACGCCGTCAGCGGCGCCGGGGGTGACCCGGAACGAGAGCGTGACCGGTTTCGCCCGGACGCCTCCGACGAGGCCGGTGCAGGGGGACGGCGAGGGGCCGGGCTTTTCCTTGACCGGGCTCTTCTTCTCCGTGGGCTCCTCGGGCCGGTGTTCTCTCTCCGAGGTTTCCTTCTCCGGGGCCTTCTTCCCCGGCGGCTTCTCGGTTGAAGGCTCTTCGGCCAGGGGCTCTTTGGCCGGCAACCCTTCGGCCGGGGGCTCTTCGGTCGAGGGCTCTTCGGTCGAGGGCTCTTCGGACGGGGGCCGGGTGGAGTCAGGCAGAGGCTGGAAGGGGTCCGGTTGGAACCGGGCGGTGTCCGTCACGGGGTCGGTGGGTGAGGGGGGTGGTGCCTGCGCTCCCAACATGATGATCGTGAGCCCGAGCAGCAGGTCGGCGAAGAGCCAGCCGGCCATCATGGTCGTGCTGGAGGTTCTTCGGCGGGCGGTCACAGCGGGGTCCGAGCTCTCCGGCGTGAGTCCGGCTCGTCGTCACCGCTGTCGTCTGCTTCGTTGTTGCCGTTGCCGTTGCCGTTGCCGTTGCCGTTGCCGTTGCCGTTGCCGTTGGCCTGGTCCTTGTCGCCGCCGTCGGCCCGGACGCCTTCGCTGTCCCCGCCGCCGCTGGGGCCCTCGCCGTCGCCGCTGCCCTTGTCGCTCTCCCCGTCCTTGCCGGGACCGCCGGCCGGGAGAGCCCAGAGGCCGTCGGCCGGAAGCCGCAGCCTGGTGCTCGCCCGCTCCGAGTCGGTGGCCTCGCGCTCGGCGAGCTCCTTCGAAGGCAGGTCGGCCAGCGCGCCGGCGAGCGTGGTGGGCAGCCGGTCGAGCACCTCCCGCGTCCGCTCCAGCAAGGCGACCGTCTCGACGGTGGTGTCGATCCGGGAGGCGTGCATCCCGGTGGCGGCGGACCAGCTCTCAAGGGCCTCCCGGATCTCCGTACCGGCGCCCTCGAAGGTCCGGTGAAACTCCCTGGCCGTGCCCGCGATGGTGTCGGTGACCCGTGCGCCGAGCAGGTCGACCGCCTTCTCCGTCGACGAGCCGACCGAATCGATCGAGATGGCCGCGCGGTCGACGGCGTGGCCGATGCCCGCCGTCGCGCCGACCAGCTCGTTGATCCGGAGGTCCAGGCCGGAGACGCTGCCCTGGACCAACTTCATGGACCGTACGAGTTCGTCGTTGAACGCCTGGCGCATGTCGAGGGTGGTCCGGGAGATGGTCGTCGACAACTGGTTCCCGGCATCGGTGACGGCCTGGCCGGTCGTGGAGCCCGCGGTGTCGATCATGGCTGAGAACCGGGCCACCGCCGAGGCGAGGTCGTCACAGGTGTTGTTGACGGCCGCCAGGTGCCCGCCCAGATGCTCGACGGCGTCGCGCACGTCGATCGCGCTGCCGGCCAGCGCGTCCGTGGTCTTGCGGGTGGCCTCCAGGGTCAGGGTGAGCGCCTCGACCAGCTCGGTGTGCACCTTGCGCGCCGTGGTCCCGACGAAGCCGATGTCGGCCGCCGCCTTGTTGAGCTCGGCGCCGAACCGCTCCGGTGAGGAGAGCCGGACCTGGCCGAGTACCAGGCTCGCTTCGGTCAGCGCCCCGCGGAGCCGGACGCGGAGGCCGCGGAGCTCCCGCTCCGCGGCCTCCTCCCTGCTGTTCTGCGTGATGTTGTCGAACACGGTCCAGCAGATGAGGCAGAAGATGGCCGCGAGGGTGCAGAGCGCGATGTTGTCGAACTCGAAGAACCCGGGCAACCTGCCGTCGAAGCCCTGCTGCCACATCTCCAGGAAGGGCCGTCGGGCCGCGTCCAGGCCGCCGGCCGCGAGGACGTCGCCGTAGGCACCGGTGGCCATCATCAGGCCGAGCCAGGTGATGAAGATCGGTACGAAGACGAGGGCGGGACCGATGGCGCCGCTGAGCCCTCGTCGCCATCCCGGTCTCCTCGGCGAGGACGTGGTTCCCGCCGGTTCCCCGTCCACCAGGATGGTGTCGTCGGGGGAGAAGGCGGCGAACAGATCGACCTCGCACCAGTGTCCGGCCATGTCGGGATCGGTGACCGCGTCCGCGAGATCACGTAGCTGGTCCTGACGGGCCGCCAGGTGGGGGTGATCGGCAAGCTCGCGAAGCTCGCCGGCAAGCTCCAGATCCGTCACGGACAACCGACATCCTCTCCTGATGGCGCCGAGCGCCTTTTCGGCAATCCGGATGGACCGATTCACGCCTCCGAGAGGCGTGATCATTTTGGCATATGGCGCGCATGTCGGCGGAAAGAACGGTCCACTGCGGAGGAGAGCACGCCGGACCGACGACGGCGGGCGCGGACGGTGCCGTGCGGCACGGTGGGTCAGGTCCGTGAAACGGAGGTGTGGAGAACTCGATCCGCGGCATCGGGTGAAAGGGAGTGACCGGACCCAGGAAACGGAGTTCACGCTTGAGTGCGGAGACAGATCTGGACGACGCGGAGGTGATCAGGCGTGCCCGGCGTGATTCCGCCGCTTTCTCGGTGCTGTTCGACCGACATGCCCCCGCCCTGCACCGTTACGTGACGCGGCGCCTGGGGGACTCGATGGCCGACGACATCGTGGCCGAGACGTTCCTCACCGCCTTCCGGCGGCTCGGGCGCTACGACACCGACTACCGCGATGCCCGCCCCTGGTTGTACGGCATCGCCGCCAACCTCATCGGCAAGCACCACCGCGCCGAGGTCAGGGCGTACCTCTCGCTGGCCAGGACCGGGGTGGACGAGGTGGCCGAGAGCTACGCCGACCGGGTGGAGGCCCGGGTGACGGCCTCGGCGGCGCAGCGCGATCTGGTGAGGGCACTCGCCGCGTTGGCGTCGAAGGATCGCGAGGTCATGCTGAGGCAGGCCGGGCAGGGGCATCGCCTACGAGGTCGGCGCTCCGGGCTTCGGCACGCGGCGCGACGAGAACGGTCAGGTCACCGAGCGGTCCTACGTCATCCTCGACAGCACGACCTATCGCTATCTCGGCTCGCGGACGGACTACCTGCGGGACCAGTTCATCAACGGTGAGGTGGTCTTCCCGGAGGGGAGCTTCTTCGCGACCGCCGAGGTCGCGGCGGGAGTCGTCGACGAACCCGGACAGATCCCCTGATGCCGGAAGTACGGCTCCACCCCGGTCCCGGCATCAGGAAGACAGGCCCGACAATCTCGGTTTCCCTGCAGCGCGTTCGCAACCTCCGTTGGGAAACGGAGCACTAAGGGCTCTGTCAGCAGGGGCGAAGGGGGCGATCAGCGGGCCTGAATCGCACAACAGGCTCCTCAGGCGCCAAGGCGGACAACGTCGGCCCGGTATCGGGGTGGAAAGGTCGTGCTCACGGCTTTCTCCCCGGCCGACCCGACGGTGCTTCCCCCGGGCAGACCCGGGGGAAGCGCCACCGGACTCAATCAACGTATGAGCGCGACCCTTCAGGTCGGTCGGCCGTGAGCATCAATGGGGTGCCGACCCCGTTCCGGGAGGCCGCCTCGGCGAGGAAGGCGGCCAGCCACCCCAGCGCGTCCAACGACCATTCGGTGAGGACACCGTGGAATGTGGCCCGGTGCCGGGCGGGCCCGCGCCACAGCTCGTCGATGACGGCGGGTTCCAGGACCGTGCCGTCGTCGGTCAGGGAGAACGAGTCGCACGCGAAGACGTCCTGCGTGAAACTCCGTATCCACCGGAGCATCTCGGGCGCCGCCGAGTGGATGGACGGATCCTGTCCGCCGTCCAACGTCACCCGCACCGGTGTTCTCCACCGCGGGTCAACGTCGGCGAACCAGCCGGCGTCCTGGAACAGGGGCAGCACAGCGCTCACCCGCGACGAGGCGTCAAGGCTCTGCACCGGCAGCAGGAGCTGAACCGCTCGCAGGCGCGGAGTGCCGATACGCGCCACCACGTCGCCCGCACACGAGAGGAACGCCTGAACCGGCAACGGCCGGCGGTCGGGAACCGGTTCGGTCAACGACACCTGAAACCACGCGATGCGTGACGGCTCCGGGCCCTGCCCGGCGTCGTTCATCCCCCACAGGCCGCCGGACGCGTTCTCGATGGCCTCGGTGAGCCATCCCATCGCGGACGACCTCGCGACGAACAGACTGTACGCGTCCGAGGAGGCGACGCGAGGATCTCGCCACGGATGCAACGCCAGCTCGCCGTGCAGAGCCGCGAACATGGTGCTGTCGGGTCTGATGCTCACGTCGCCCTCTTCCGCTATCGCCTGCAGTAGATGTTCCGGCTCGGTGTGTAGAGCTTGCCCGGGTCGTCGGCCAGGCCGACCAGGTCCACGTCGACGACGCTACGCCATCCCGTCAGGCTGTTGCTGTTACAGCCGCCGCGTCCGGTCGCGCGGTTGCCGGCGCCGCCGCCGGACCGCACCGTCGCACTGCCCGCCGTGCCGGCGTTTCTCCAGCTGCCGTCGGAGTAGTACTGCTGCAGCTGCACCGTGACGACCGCCAGGGTGGCGTTGCAGTTGCCGTTGACCCACCAGCCGTGCCCGGAGGCCTCGAAGGCGGACGAGGAGACGTGGACGTAGTCCCCCGCGGTGTTGAAGACGCACAGCGCCCGGGTGTTCGTCGCGGAACCGGTGTTCTCCAGGCTCGCCTCGCTCCCCGCGGGAGCCCGGCCGGTATCGGGAGCCGGAGCGGGGGTGGGAGGGGGTGCGAGGACGGACGCCGACGGAACCGCGATCGCCGCGGTCTGCGACATCCCGAGGAGCGCTGCGCTTACGATGCCAGCCGTCATGGAGATCTTGCGGAGTGATTGACGCATGATCGTACCTCCGTGCTGAGTCGAGTCGAGCAGGGGCAGGAGCTGTCGTGCGAATCCTGTCTGGCGGTTGGAAATGTGCGCGGTGCTGATCTCAGGTAATGGCACCAGGCATTGATAAACGTGTCATTTCCGCTCTTCCGTGTCAACGGAAAAAGAATTATTGACGGCGTTTCGATGGCTACTCGATCTGCGATTCACCACCATAGGTGGACAATTCATCGAATAATTATTTATTTTTCACCAAAATCCGCCAATGGCCCATCTCGCCTGCTCGACGCTGGAGGACATGTGCCGGAGTGGACGGCTCTGCTGCCCTCGGATCTGGAGGCGGTGGGGCCGTACCACCTTGAGGGGTGGCTTGGTGCCGGCACTGACGTCCCTGGCCTGTACGACATCACGCGAAGACCCCGACAGTTCGGAATGCGAACTGCCGGGGCGCTTCTCGTCTTCTCCGGGCTTTTTGCCGCCTACTCCGTCTTCGTCGTGGGCGAGGAAAGGGGGGCCACCTCGCGATCGAAGTAGGACATCACATCTTCACCGGCCTCGTAGAGGCTTTTGATGTATTTTTCCCAACCGCCGATGAGGCCGGGATCGGTGTAGCGAACCGCACCGTTCGGGACGCCGGTTTCGGTGTAGAGAACGTGGTAGAGAGTTCGGCCGCCGAGGATGACCACTTCCGGCAGTGGAGCGGTCCTCTCCGAGGCCGCCACCTTTTCCACGCCGATCACGCGGACCCGCTCACCGCATTCGGCACGCAGCCGCAGCGAGTGCAGCTCCCACCGCATATATGGCGTGAGCGGCGTCTCGACCACGCGTACCCGATGGAAGAAGGAACCGCGACGTTTGTCCGGACGAAGGGACGCGGGCTTCGCGGAACCGCCCCCCCGTGACGCCTTGCATGCTGGGGGTTCACAGCAGCCGTCTTTGCACGACGTCGGCGATGACCGTGGTCACGACCTTGCCGACGGCTCCAGCCTCCACCGGGACGCCTTCCCGGCCGGCGAACAGCAGGTGCCCGGCCCCGATCAGCGAGAGCGCGAGCGCGTCGACGTCGGCGTCGACCGCGATACGGCCCAGTTCGCATTCGTCGTTGAGGTAGCAGGCGATCATGGCCGCGGCTTCCGTCATGACCGGGATACCGTGGCCCGGCCTGGCGTGGCGCAGCCGGACGCGCAGCTCGTCCCGGAAGATGACGAGACTGACGATCGCCACCGCGACCGGGTCGAACAGGTCTATCAGCGCGCCGGTGAGGTTGCCGGCGACGGTGCCGGTCCCGGCGGACTCGCGCAAGGCGGCGGCCTGGTCGTCGATCCGGGCGATACGGTCTCGCGCGAGCTCGGCGAGGAAGGCGTCGAAGTCGGCGAAGTGCCGGTGCAGGACGCCCTTGGCGACGCCGGCCTCGGTGGTGACCGCACGGCTGGTCAACGCGTTCGGCCCGTCCCGAAGCAGGACGCGCTCGGCGGCGTCGAACAACTGCCGGCGGGCGTCACGGATGTGCACCCCGGTCGGCACCGTGCGTTCCTCCTTACGCTCATCGCGAATCGCTACCTTGTTGGCGAGTGGGCACGTGCCCACTATGGTGGGCGCATGCCCACTATACCGCAGGGACAATCGCACCCTTCCGAGAATGAGCCGCACAAGGCCAGACAGGTGGCGGAGTCGTTCGGGGCGGACGCCGAACGCTACGACCGGGCCCGGCCCCGCTATCCCGGCGCCCTCGTGGAGCGGATCGTCACCGCCAGCCCCGGGCCTGACGTCCTGGACGTCGGCTGCGGCACCGGCATAGAGGCCCGGCAGTTCCAGGCGGCCGGCTGCACGGTGCTGGGCGTCGACCCCGATGAGCGAATGGCCGAGTTCGCGCGGCGCAGCGGGGTCGAGGTGCAGGTGGCGACGTTCGAGGCCTGGGATCCGGCCGGTCGAACGTTCGACGCGGTCATCGCGGGCCAGGCCTGGCACTGGGTGGACCCGGTCGCGGGCGCCGTGAAGGCGGCCCAGGTCCTGCGGCCCGGCGGCCGGCTGGCGGTGTTCGCGCATGTCTTCGAGCCTCCGCCCGCCATCGCTGAAGCCTTCACGACGGTCTATCGGCGGGTGGTGCCCGACTCGCCGTTCAACGGCCAACCGCCGAAGCAGACCCAGGACATCTACCAGGCGATGTTCGCCATGTTCGCCGACGGAATCCGAAAGGCGGATGAGTTCGGCGACCCGGAGCAGTGGCGATTCGACTGGGAGCAGTTCTACACCCGCGACGAGTGGCTGGATCTGCTGCCCACGACCGGTGGCCTCACCCGGCTCCCGGCGGACAAGCTGGCCGAAGTGCTGGCAGGCGTCGGGGCCGCCATCGACGCGATCGGGGGCGGCTTCACGATGCCCTACACCACGATGGCGGTCACCGCGGCGCGAACCAGCGCCGTCTGACCCGGCTTTCCGGGGTATCCGGCGCCGCGGGCAGGACGCCGGCCCAGACCCGGACGCCGAGGCCTGCCCTAGGACGCTCGCCTTGTGGCCAGGCTGAAAACGCGGTTGCTGCAATGGAACACGAAGCCGCCAATCCGATCAGCACGGTGGCCAACGCGACCTGGACTCGCCCAACGCGCAGAGCAAATGGGCCGCGACCATATTCTTCGACGCCGGTTCCACACCCCTCGTCTACCGGGAGATCTTCCCTCATCATCCGGATCTGTCCGGGACCCTCGTAGCACCCCAGTCACGCCCAACCAGACCAGTGTGCGTCTCGACATGCGTTCAGTGTCAGCCATGTTCTGAAACGGGGAAAGCCCGTTCCGGGTTCATCGACTGCCGGTATGCCTCGATCACCTCTACGGGAAGGCGGCCGCGGTCGCCGATGGAGTACCCCTGGTTGCGGGCCCAGGTGCGTATCTGCGCGGTGGGCACCCCGGTTGAGGAGGGGCTACCGAGACGGGCCGCCGTCACCATCCTGATCGGTGATTCGTCCATCTCATTGAAGTCTCCGTCTTCAAGCCCGTCCCAGCCGATTTTCTCCGACAGGGCCAGGGCGCTCCAGGACATTGGCAAGCCGTTCCCCTCGTCGACGGTCGTGCCCGGTGAGATGCCTCGGCGGTCGAGTTCGGCCCAGAGCGACTCCATGGCCGTCGCCGGATCGAAGTAGAACTCGCTTTCGCGGATGCGCCAGAACCGCCACCCCGCGCGCTTGAGCTCGCGCTCCCGGTCGAGGTCAGCCTCGCGTTGTTCGGGGGTGCCGTGCCAGAAGTCGCCGTCGCATTCGACCGCGAGTCGCCCCTCGGCCCCGCTCACCACGAGGTCGATCCGGCGGCCGTTGACCTCCACCTGGGGAACGACGTTGTACCCGCGCTCCTGGATGCGGAGGAACACCCGCTGCTCGAAGAGCGAGTCGAACTCCGGATGACGGCTGTCGGGGGTCACATCGCTCAACGAGCTGCTGAGCGGTGTCGTCGGCGGGTTCAGCATGTAGCCGAGGAGCGATCGGCGCAGGCACAACGAGGAGAGCAGGTCGGGGCTGACAGAGTGGAAGAGCCACATCTGGTCCTTGGCCCGGGAGGCGGCCACGTTGAACCTGCGCTGCCACTCGGTGCTCGTCACCGCCGAACGCCTCTCGGCGATCACCATGGACAGGAACATCACGTCACGTTCGTCGCCCTGGAAGTCGGGGGGTGTGCCGACCCGCAGGCGCCGCCGCTCCCACTCCTTGGTGTCCAGCCGATCGAGCAGCATGTTGTGGATCAGCTGGGTCTGCCAGGTGCCCTGCAGGACCACGACGCCGAAGGTCTTGTCGTGGTACGCCGGATCCTCCGCGCAGGTGAGAATCCGATCCACGATCGCCTCGGCCTCCGCGACGTTACGGAGCCGGGTCGCCGTTCCCTCGCTCAGCGCGCCGGTGACGCGCACCACCCGCAGCGGCGGTAGCCGATCGGCGCCGAACTGCCGGAGCGGCACCAGCGGCTCGTCCGCGTAGAACTGCCGGGAGGAGAAGTCGATGATCTCCGGCATGCAGCGGAAGTGCTCCTTGAGCCGCAGAACCGTGCCGAACCTCGTCGCCAGCAGGTCGAAGAGGCTGGACTTGGGGGTGAACGCGTCCCGGAGGTAGGCGGGCATGTCCGGGAGATAGGTCGCCAGTTTCGCGAAGATCGGCTCCAGCTCGCCGTGAGTCACGGTCGAGGGCGCACACTGCTTGTCATCGCCGACGACGATGACCCGAGGCGCGAGCCAGAGCAGGAAGAGCGCCTCGATACCGGCCTGGCTGGCCTCGTCGACGATGACGACGTCAAAGGAGTCGCGGGTCGGCGGGATCGTCTCCAGCACCTGCTGGATGGGCATGATCCAGGCGGGGACGGCGTCGCGCGCGTCGTGCATGGCCTCGCGTGCGCGGGACTGGAACCTGTCGGCGTACCGTCCGGTGCCCTTGCCCAGTTTGCCGATGTGATCCTGGTAGGCCCGCAGCGCCGTCGTCTGGCGGGAGCTCATCCGGCTCAGCGCCGCCTGCCAGGCCTGTTCGGCGGCGAGTTCCGCGGTCAGGCGCATCTCCCGGGCGGTCGCGGCTTCGAGGTCGGACTCCAGCTGCTGTTCGAGGCCCGGCCGACGCTGCTCGGTGAAGAACGTCCGTGCCTTGGCCCATGCCCAGGCACGGTCCCAAGTGGAGAAGTGTGGTTGCCAGGTTCCTGCTTCGGCGAGCAGGCCGAGTAACGCCGGGTGCGCGTCGCGTACCCGGCTGGCGAGCTCGTCGCAGCGTCGCTGTTCGGCCTGCTCGCGGTGCGCGTCGGCAAGCATGCCGAGACAGAGCTGGTAGGTGGTGCCGTCACGTGATTTCACCGCGTGTCCGGCCTCCAGCAGCTCGGGGGGCGGAGGGCCAAGCTGGGATTCCCGCTGGATCCTCTCGTACAGGCCCTGGAGTTCCGAGGTGGCCTGTTCGGCTTCGACCTGGAGCCGTACGGCGTGCAAAGCCGCCACGTACGACGCCCACTGCGCGGGAGTGCCGAGGGCGACGTACGCGCCGGTCGAGGCGAGCAGGTGGGCCGTCTCCGTCACCGCCGACACGATCTGACGCACCTGATCGAGCCGATCGAAGGCATCGGCGAGCTGTGCGACCGTACGCTGCAGGGGCTGGTCCTGCGGGAATTCCACTCCGACCAGCCGCCAGCCGCGCAGGAGTTCTCCGACGGCGGCCTGGCCTTCGAATTCGGCGATGACCAGTGACAGCAGTTCCGCGTTGGACGGTGTGATTCCGTCGACTGACGTGCCGGCCAGCCACGGCTCGGCCTGCTTCTGCACGGCGGGCCTGAACAGGCCGCGTTTGAGCTGGTTGCCCGCAGCGAGGTAGTCGCGCAATGCCTGAATGGACTGGAGGTACGAACCCGCCGCGCCCGGCGCGTCCAGCGACGGGTACCGGATTTCACGGAAGCCGATGCGGCTGATCGCGTCCTGGGCCGCGTCAAGGCGGTGGGTGTGCGCCGCCAGTTGGTTCCATACGGCCGTCTCACGACCGCCGAATCCATCGGCCAGCGCACGGACCGTCCAGTCGGCCGGATCCCAAACCGACGGCTCCTCGGGCATGCCGAGCTGTCGCAGCCGGAGGGTGACATCGGTTGCCGCCACCTCAAGCCGGGAGAGCAGATCGAGGCCAAGATGTTCAAGGCGTGCGGAGATGCTCGTCTGGGCGTGCCGGGCCATACTGTGCGCGCTGCTCTCCGCCGCGATCAGGGCCTTGAGCGTCTCCGTGCCGGGCAGTGCGGCCACGTCGGGGAGGCGCTGGGAGAGCCTCGCCCTGCGCCTGGGGGTCTCTCCGGCGAGCAGGGTGATGAGTTCTGCGGCTTCACCGGTTGAGATGGGCGGCATGGCCGTCGCCGAGGCGGGAAGAGGGGTCGGGATCCAGCAACACTCCGGCTCCTCCTGCCGCAGGCGCCGGATCACGGAGGCGAGAGTGCCGGAGTAGCCGGCCGCGATCTCGGCATGCTGGTAAGTCTCGGACTCGCGCAGCGCCCGGATCTTCTCGGTCAGTTCGACGGTCGCACGACGAGCGGAGTCGAGTTGGTGCCGTTTCTCGGTGATGGCCCTGGCCTGCCGGGCAGGGTCGAAGGAGGAGAAACGGCTCGACAGCGCTTTGATGCCGCCTTCGAGTTCCGCGGAGCCGCCACGGCCGATGTCGGTCATGGAGACGCAGAGCGCGGCGATCTCCTGCGGGAGTTTATCCCGCAGGACGCGCAGTGCCTGCGCCTTCTGGCTGGTGACCAGCACTCGCTGTCCCTGCGCGAGCAACGCCGACAGCAGGTTGGCGATGCTGTGGGTCTTCCCGGTTCCCGGTGGACCCTGTACGACGACGCCGTTGTCCGAGCGCAGCCGAGTCATGATCGTGCGTTGCTCGGGGTTGGCGGGCAGCGGGAAGAGCGGATCCTGGCCGAGAGTATCCGCTGAGGCGATCCCCTCGTCCCGCATGAAGGCCATCCGCTCCGCCGGTTCGAGAGGGCTGACGAGTTGCGCCAGCCCAAGGGGCGTCTGGGGTGCCGGTCCGGTCAGCGTGGAGATCATCTGGTCGTAGTAGGAGATCAGGGAACCGTGGTCCCGTTTCCGGAGCACGAGCGCGGGCGCCGGCCGTACCTCGGCGTCTCTGGCGGACATGTCGCCCGGAGACCAGTCGTGCCGGTATCGAGGGCCGGGGTTGGTGTCCAGGCCCCGGTCACACCAGGACTCCAGGATCTCTGCCATCGAATCCCGCAGGCCGACGCCCTCGCCCTCCCGGACACGCCGGCGGAGGTGGTCGGTCCGCTGCGGGGCGAACCGATCCAGGTCGGCCAGCAGTTCACGGTCCTGAAGTACGGTCGCCGTCTCGCCCAGCAGGACGTCCACCCGCTGGGTGTGCCGGTCGACCCGGAGATGGAGGCGGGTGGCGAGTAGATGGTTACGGACGCGCGGGCCGCCAGGCACCTCCCAGGAGAGCAGGCCGGTCGCCAGCACCAGTTCCAACTGGTCCTCGACCTGGTCCAGTTGGTTGGAGATCGAGTAGAGGTCGCGGTACCAGTGCTGCTGCCGTTGCCGCTCCCGTTCCGCCTCCGCCCAGGCCTGCCAGGAAGGCAGCCAGTCGCCATAGGCCCTGACCACCTCGGGCCGGTCCTGCCGGGTCTCCCGGCGGGACGTCGTCTGCCCGTTCTCGTCCGTTTCCTCGATGCGGCGCGGACCGGTCTCGGACAGCTCCGGAGCGTCCAGTTCGGCGTCGATGAGCTCCTCGTGGCGCAGCCAGCCGTCTAGCCTGTCCGGGGGAGCCGGGTGTGGCGCGCTCCGGACGGGATCGACGGAGAGGAAGACCTCGCCCAGCCCGGCCTCGCGATCCGGCTTGACCTCGTTCGGCAGGTCTGCCAGCCAGAGCACCTGACTGTGGTGGCGGAGATCCCGGATCGGGGCCCGGCGGGCCGACGCGAGGTGGCGGAGAAACTCCACCAGGCGCGTGCTGGAGTCGACCAGTTGCGGATCACGTGCCCGGGACTGCTGCGCACTCACGCGGTTTCCTTCTCCTGCGAGTCGTGGGGGAGTTTGAGTCGAGGTGATGGGCGCCTGGGAATACGAGCGACGTCAGCGGTCGGGCGCGAGCAAGGCTTCTCCTCGGAGGGACGATTCCGAGTGGACGAGACTTTAGTGGTCGCCGGGTGGTGAAGGAATGGATCGTTCCCGTAATGAGATGACTCCGCGGCTCCGCGCGGTACGGACGCCGATGATCCGGGCCTCGCGCCTGAACCGCCGAGCGGCCTCCTTTGGTTCGATCGGAAAAGGGGCGCGTGGTCAGTCGTTCAGGGCGACGGTGACACCGCCGGAGAAGGGGGAGTCGTGTAGCCGGAGCGCGTGTGTTGCCGCACCCCGGTGTGGGCAGGTTCAAGCAGTCAGAACGACCGCCTCGGTCATCGGACCAGGAGACGGGTCGGTTCGGCGAGGACCGAGACCGCGGCGGGGAAGTCGGCCAAGCGAGCGGCCAGCGTCTCGACGGCGAGTTCGCGCGGTAGTGCGGTGTTGAACTTGAGTCCGTTCAGCGCCCTGTCGTCCACCTGCGGGTGCCGGAGGTGGAGAGCCCGGAGGTCGGCAGACCGTGGTCGGTACGGCCGATCTCGACGCTGCCGTGCAGCACGGTGAACTCCGGCGGTGCGGCGAACCCCGCGGTCAGGTCCATGAAGTGGCGGTGCCCGAAGCGCTGCTCGGCCTCCGGTCCGATGAGCAGTCCATGCCGTCTCGTAGCCTCTGGCCGAGGCTATTCGAGCAGGTCGCAGAGGTCCGGCCCCAGGTCGTCGCCGACCATGCGCAGGGCGGTCTCGGCACGGGAGGCGAGGGCGATGGGCGAGACCCCGGTGACCAGGTGAGCGTGGGTGAGACGGTCCAGGGCCGCTCCGACCAGTGGAGCGGTCACGCGGAGAGCGGCGGGCAGCGCGACGCCCCCGGTGGAGCCGCCGTGCAGCACGATATTGCGGCAGCGGTACAGCCGCCGGAGCGAGACCTCCAGGTAGAACCGCACCCGATCCAGTACGCGCCTCTGGTCGGCGAGCAGCTCACGCAGGCGCAGGATGGAGGCGGCGTCGCTGCCGGTCCGCCAGGAGCGGACGAGGGGGAGGGAACCCTCGGCCCTCAACTCGGTGGCGACCACCGAGGCTCGGCCCCGGTTGGACTCGCACGCTTCGAGACGGGCGACGAGATCGCCGTCCTTCACCTCGCGGATCCGGTAGGAGAGTGCGGTGAGCTCGGCGCGTGGCCAGGAGGCGGCCACGAGGGCGGCGGCACGGGCGGCGGCCACCACCTTCTCCCGCTCGTCGGGGTCGCGGGCCTCGGTGAGCAGTGACTCCAGGGCTGCCCAGCCCCCGGCGATCGCGGGCGCGAGCGGCCCCTGGTTGAGGGCGGAGGCGATCTCCAGGGCGTCGTCGACCGTGCTCCGGGACTGCTCGCCGAAGCGCTGCACCTCACCACCGACCACGTAGAGCTGGCGCTCGGCGGCCAGCGACAGCACCTGGGCTCCCCGGGCGGGCGGCCGCAGCGGGACGGGCTTGGCCTCTCCGATGACGTACGCGTCCCCGAGGGGGAGCACCGGTCCGCTCGTGGCGAACCTGGCCCGGGCCTGCATCCGCTCGACCAGGTCGGAGACGATCTCCACCGCGAGCGTGGAGTCTCGCGCCTCCACGGTGAAGATCAGCGAGCCCACGATCCGCTCTGGGGGCTTGAGCCCTGCCTCCGCGATCAGCATCTGGGTCTCGGCCACCGTCCGCCAGTGCGGCAGGTGCCCGGCCAGTTCCTCGTGCCGGTGCAGGGTCTGGAACGGGACGACGACGCTCCAGTCCTGCGGCGGCGCGGCGAGCAGGGCCGCCGCCTCCGACAGCAGGTCCGTGACCGCGAGGTTCTGCCGCCCGTCGCGAAGCCAGCGCTGCAGGCCGGAGAGGCTGTGCCCGCTGTCGAGCAGGTGGGAGGCGACGGCCCTGGCGACCCGCTCCGGCGGGGGCGGGGAGTCGACGGCGACGCAGTCGGCCCAGCGGTTCAGGTAGCCGGGGCGGGCGAGGTCGATGAGGTGGCGCAGCTTGCGGCGGCCGTCGCTGGCCAGTGTCAGGGTGGTCTTGACGCACTCCTGTAGTTCGCGCCGGTAGGTCGATGATCCCATCGCCGGGTCGTTGCCGAGGAGCCGCTCCATGGTGTGGCGCTGCCAGTCGACCGCGCTCTGCGACAGCACCCTGCGGTCGACCCAGACTCCCGCCTCGTGCAGTTCCTCCAGGGCGAGGATGGAGCTCACGTCCCACAGCCGGCGGGTCCACGGGGTGGTGACGCTGCTGAAGTCGAGCAGGCGGGTCGTGACGTGCCGGGAGTAGGCGGATCGGGGGTCACGCCCGATGGGGATCGCGTTCATGGCGGCGCAGCCTCGGGTCGGGGGAAGTAAAGAGGGCGCGGTCCGAAGACCGCGCCCTCGGGGGCATGAAGCCCCGGATAAGCCTGTGCTCGCTTTCGCGACTCCTCGAAGATACCCGGCATCGCGCTGATCGACCGCATTTTTTGGAAATTCTTGGTCACCTCTACCGGAGCCCCGATCTGACGGAAAATTTCCAACCGTACACCTCGCAACCCTTGTTGGTTAAAAGTTGTCCAAATATCGCATCTCGCCGATACGATCTGGTGCGGAGAGTTCGGCTTCGGATCAGCGGCCGATGAGACGCGGTGGTGACAGGCGGAGTAGGCGCATGCGTGAAGGCCGGTGGGAAACGGTCACCGAGTCAGAATTCGACCACGAGCGCCGCGGCCTGGAAGCCATCCGTGAACAATTGCCGGATGCCGAGCCCTGGCGGGCCTGGTCGAATTTCACCTTCACCGCTCATACCGGTCACGTGCGGGAAGTCGACCTGCTGGTCATCAGCCCCGGCGGCATGTGCATGGTCGAGCTCAAGGCCTGGCACGGCAGTGTGACCACCGAAAACGGCACCTGGGTGCAGACCACTCCAAGCGGTCGCCGTATCCCGCACGGCAACCCGCTCCACCTGGTGAACAAGAAGGCGAAGGAGCTGGCCGGGCTGCTGAAGCAGAACGGCAAACGCGTGTGGGTCGGCGCGGCCGTCTGCTTCACCGACTCCTCGCTGCGGGTGCGCCTGCCGGTCCACGACCAGAACGGTGTCCACACGGTGGACGAGCTCGTGGAGATGCTGCGGCGGCCCGCGCGTGACGAGCGGCGTCGGATCACCCCCACCGACTCCCGGGAGATCAAGGCCGCGCTGGAACGGATCGGTATTCGGCGTAGCGATGCCGAGTTTATGGTCGGCCCGTATTTACTGGAGCGTAAGTCTTTTGATACCGGTCCGACCTGGGCCGACTATCTGGCCCGCCACAGCGAGTTACCCGAATCGGCCCGTGTCCGTATTTATCTGCGGGAGCGAGGTTCGGATGCTTCTGTCCGTAAATCGGTGGAGAATGCCGCCCGGCGTGAGGCGGCCGTACTGCGCCGATTCCCCCACCCCGGCGTCGTCCAGTTGAAGCAGTACCACCCCTCCGGGCACTCGGCCGGTCCCGCCCTTATCTTCGACTATCACCCGCAGACCCTGCGCCTCGACGAATATCTAGTCCAATATGGGAACAAACTAGACATTCTTGGTCGAATGGCTATGGTGCGGCAACTCGCCGAGACGATGCGCTCTGCGCACTCCAGCCGCATCCACCACCGTGCGCTGGCCGCCCGCTCCGTGCATGTGATTCCCCGCAACCGAGGACGCGAGGGCCAGGCCGTCGGCGAGGAGGCCGCCTGGCTCACCCCGCACCTGCAGATATCGGACTGGCAGATCGCCACGCAGCGCAGTGGCAGTGTCCAGCCGCAGGGCACGGCGCGGTTCGCCCCGACGAGTCTGTCGGCGATCCATCTGGCGGAGGACTCGGATCCCTATCTCGCCCCCGAGCTGACCGCGGTGAACCCGGACCTGATCGCCCTCGACGTGTACGGGCTCGGGGTGCTCACCTATCTCCTGGCGACGGGCCGGGCCCCGGCCGCGAGCCAGGCCGAGTTGCTGGCTCGGCTGGAGGCCGGCGAAGGGCTGCGCCCCAGTGCGATCGTGGACGGTCTGTCGGAGGACATCGACGAGCTGGTGCAGGCCGCGACCGCCTACCAGCCGGCCCGGCGACTGGCCACGGTCGACGAGTTCCTGGAGATGCTGGAGTGCGTCGAGGACTCGCTGACCTCCCCGGCCTCCGACCCGGCCGATATCGGTGCGGCGCCGACGCAGGCACCGGAGAAGGACTGCCTGGAAGCCGTCGCGGGTGACGTGCTTGCCGGTCGGTGGGAGGTGCGGCGCAGGCTGGCCACCGGATCGACGAGCCGCGCCTTCCTGGTACGGGACCTGCGGGCCGATCCGACGGTGCGCGGTGCCCGCTCCCTCGCTGTGCTGAAGGTGGCCTTCTCCGACAGCCGAGGTGAGGTCCTGGCCCGAGAGGCCGAGGTGATGGGGCAGTTGCGCGCCGACTCGCGCGTCATCCGGCTGGTCGAGCCGGAACCGCTGGTCATCGGCGGCCGTACGGTCCTGGTCCTGGAGTACGTCGGCGACGAACGGGACACCGACGAGCAGGGGGAGCCGGGCAACGGCACGCGCCGCCGGGCGGAGACCGTGGCGCGGCAGCTGCGCGAGGGCGGCAGACTCCAGGTCGACCAGCTGGAGGCGTACGGCGACTACCTGTTCGGGGCGGTCGACTTCCTGGAGGGCGAGGGAGTCTGGCACCGCGACATCAAACCGGACAACATCGCGATCCGGGTGCGCCCCAACCGCACCCGTGAACTGGTGCTGATCGACTTCTCGCTGGCCGGATACCCGGTGCAGGAGACGGAGGCCGGCACGGACGGCTACCTCGACCCGTTCATCGGGACGCTGACGCGCTCGGTGTACGACGCCCACGCCGAACGGTACGCGGTCGCGGTCACCCTGCACGAGATGGCCTCGGGGGAGCTGCCCAAGTGGGGCGACGGCAAGGTGTCGCCCCGCCAGACCGACCCCGAGGAATGGCCGGTCCCGGCGGTCGCCGCCGACGCGTTCGACCCCGCCGTCCGGGACGGGCTTGTCGCCTTCTTCAGGAAGGCTCTGCACCGGGACGTCGCGCGGCGCTTCAGCGATCTCAAGCCGATGCGGGATGCCTGGAAGAGGATTTTCCTGGAGATGGCGGAGACGGTCCCGTCCGGACCGCGCGTCTCCCGGCACCCGGCACCCGCCGTGTCCGAGCAGGCCGACTCGGCGGACGTCGCTCCGGCGATCGCCGATGCCGAGCCGGAGTCCGCAGAGCGGCAGCGCGACCGGCTCGCCGCGGAGGTCACCCGTGACACCCATCTGTCGGCCGCCGGTCTGACCCCGGCCGCCGAGTCGTTCCTGTACGGGCTGGGCGTGACGACGGTGGGTGAGCTGCTGGACTACAGCCAGCGCAATCTCGTCAACGCCCCCGGTCTCGGAGCCAAGACCCGTAACGAGATCCAGCGCCGCCAGCGTGAGTGGGGCGAGCGCCTCCGCCAGGCACCCGTCTCCCCGCTCACCCCGGAGGGCCGCCGCGCCGCCGCGGAGGAACTGGGCCTGCTCGGTGCCGCGGAGTCCGCGCTGGTGAACGCCCTCGCCGTCGGTGAGGGGGCGGACGACCTACCGCGACGCGCCCTGCGTTCCGTCAGCCTCGACACCCTCGTCACGCTGCTGGTGCCGGAGCTGAGGAAGAACGAGTCGAACCGTAACGAGGTCGAGATGGTGCGGCTGCTGCTGCGCCTGCCCGACGAGCGCGGCGAACTGCCCGACATCGACGTCTGGCCGAAGCAGCGGAAGATCGCCGACACGCTGGGCCTCAGCGCCGGTCGTATCCCGCAGATGCTGAAGACCCAGCGGACCCGCTGGAAGAAGCTCCCGGCGGTGCGGACGCTGCGGCAGGAGATCCTGGATCTCCTGGCTGGGCTTGGCCGGGTCGCCTCCGCCGCTGAGATCGCCGACGCGCTGACGGTACGGCGCGGCACCCGCCTGCAGGGGCACGAGCAGCGCCGGGCACTCGCCCTGGCCGCGGTACGGGCCGTGGTGGAGGTGGAACAGCTCGTCCCCGAGGAGAGCGAGTTCCGGCACGCAGCCAACCGCGAGGCCAGGGACGAGGTGATCGGCGCGGGCTTGCTGGCCCTGGAGGTCGGCGAGAACGACGCGCCCGACACCCCGTCCGCGCCCGGCCTGCTGGACTACGCGCACCGCCTGGGGCGGGTCGCCGACCGTCTCGCCAAGCTCGACACGTTGCCGACCGCGACGACCGTGCTGGCCGAGCTGGGAGCGATCACTCCGCCGCCGGGCGCGATCGAGTGGGATGAGCGGCGCATGGTCGAGCTCGCCGTCACCGCGTCCAGGAACGCCGCCGCCACACCGAGGCTGGAGATCTACCCCCGTGACCTGCCACTGGTGCGGGCCCTGCGGCTCACCCAGGCGGGGCTGGTGCGGCTGATCCCCGGTGTGCCCGAGGGGCGGCAGCCGGGCCTGACCGGCGAGGACGTTCACGAGCGGCTACGCGCCCGGTTCCCCGAGCTGACGGACGGCCGGGGTGGGCGCGCTCTGCCCACCGGGGGAGCGCTGACCAAGGCACTCCGCGACGCGGGCTTCGATCTCACCCTGTTCACCCGGGACGACACCGGAACCCTGCGCTACCTGCCCACCCGCATGGACATCGCCTCCAGCTACCTGACCGTGCGCGCCTGGCGCCACACCACGTACAGCAGCGGGGCCACCAGGTACGCCGACGACCCCCAGATCGCGGGTGCGGTCCGTACGGAGGAGCGGCTCTCCGCCTCCGTGCGAAGGGACGGGTTCCGGGTGCTGACCGTGCGGGCGGGACTGAGCCGGCAGGCGGTCGCCGAGCTCGCGGCCGAGTCCGGCAGGTTCGAGGCCGAGGTGGTCTCGGTGACCGAGCTCTTCCTTCAGGTCATGCACGAGCTGGTGCCGCCGGGGACGAAGCCGACCTGGGACACCCTGCTGCGCGCGGATATCGCCGAGCCCGGCACGAGGGCGGCACTGAAGTTCGCCGAGTACGCCCGCACGGCCTGGGGGCGGATCGAGCCGAAGGTGCGCGACCTGCTGGAGACGGGTACCGGCCCGGTGCTGCTGATCGATGCCGCGGCGTTCGCCCGGTACGACGCGATGGGCGTCCTGGACGGGCTGGCGGCGGCGGCCCGGCAGGGCAGGCGCGGCCTGTGGCTGCTCTGCCCGCAGGGCGACCCGGCGCGCGAGCCGAGGCTGGGCGCGGTCGCCGTGCCGTACCAGGCGGGCCTGGGTGAGTGGATCGAGCTTCCGGACTCGTGGGTGACCAACACGCACCGGGCCGGCGAGCAGAGGCAGAAGGCGTTGGGAGACATCAGGTGATCAACCGCAAGGCTCTGCTGGACGACCTGAAGCGGCAGGTCAAGGCAGTCGAGACCGATCTCGCCAAGCAGGTCAAAGCCCTGCCGGAGGTCGGGACGCGACTGCGCGCCGAGTACGACCAGGCGCGCAAGCTGGGGCGTACGGCGGCGACCTGGACCTCCTGGCTCGACGAGCGCGTCACCCAGGTCGCGGTGGCATGGGTGCTGGGCACGGTCTTCGTGCGCTTCTGCGAGGACAACGAGCTGGTCCCCGAGCCCTACCTGACGGCTCCGGACGCCGAGCGCCGGGACCTGGCCCAGACCCGGTACGAGGCGTACGTCGAGGAGGACCCCGACCCGACCTACCGAGGCTGGTTGGAACGTGCCTTCGCGGAGCTGGGCGCGGGCCAGGCCGGAAAGCTGCTGTTCGACCCGGCGCACAACCCGCTCTTCCAGATCCCGCTCTCGCATGACGGGGCGCGCGGGCTGGTCGAGTTCTGGCGCGAGCGGGACGAGGCGGGCGTGCTCGTCCACGACTTCACCGACCGGCTGAACGAGGACGGCACGGCAGGCTGGGACACCCGTTTCCTGGGGGATCTGTACCAGGACCTGTCCGAGGCGGCGCGCAAGACGTACGCGCTGCTCCAGACCCCGGAGTTCGTGGAGGAGTTCATCCTCGACCGGACGATGAACCCGGCGGTGCGGGAGTTCGGTTACGAAGAGCTGAGGATGATCGACCCGACGTGCGGGTCTGGTCACTTCGTGCTGGGTGCGTTCCGGCGGCTGGTGCGGCTCTGGGCCGAGCGCCGGCCGGACGTTGAGCGGCACGAGCGGGTACGGGCGGCGTTGGACTCGGTGCACGGGGTGGACCTGAACCCGTTCGCGGTGGCGATCGCGCGCTTCCGCCTGCTGGTCGCCGCGATGGCCGCCTCGGGCGTGCGGACGATGGCGGAGGCGGCCAAGTACGACTGGCCGATCCACCTCGCGGTGGGCGACTCGCTGATCAAGGAGCGGCAGCTTGAGCTGAAACTGGGCGACGAGGCGTCGCACGACCCGCTGGCGGAGTTCGCGTACGCCACAGAGGACGTGCACGAGCACCCGCGCATCCTGGAGTCGGGCCGTTATCACGTGGTGGTGGGGAACCCTCCATACATCACGGTCAAGGACAAGAAGCTCAACGAGCTGTACCGGGGGCTGTATGACGCATGTGCGGGAACGTACGCGTTGTCGGTGCCGTTTGCGCAGAGGTTCTTCGAACTGGCCAAACAGGGTGACACCGACGGGCGCCGGTACGGCATGGTTGGACAGATCACGGCAAACTCTTTCATGAAGCGGGAGTTCGGTACCAAGCTGATCGAGGAGTTTTTCGCGCACAAAGTCGAGCTAACCGAGGTCATCGACACATCGGGTGCCTATATCCCCGGGCATGGGACGCCGACGGTGATCCTTGTTGGCACGTGCCGCGCAGGAAAGATGCGGTCGGAGACCGTTCGTACGGTCCGGAGCATTCAGGGCGAGTTGTCCGTGCCGGAGAACGGTGAGGACGGACTGGTCTGGAACGCCATAGCGGATCAGATTGACAAACCCGAATCTGTCAGCCAGTGGGTATCTGTCGATGACCTTGATCGTGAGCGCTACTTTGGAAAGCAGCCCTGGATTCTTGTCGACGGTGGGCTTGAGATGGTTGAGCAGCTCGATCAAGCCAGTGTGCTTTGCATGAACAGTGTGATCGAACCGCCTATTGGTCGTGCGATTCGGGCTGGCGCCGATGAGGCATACATTCGGCCGTTTCGCAGCAGCTATCGAACTATTGCCAGTAGGGAAGGACTGCGTCCACTCATGGTGGGCGAAGCCGTCCGTGATTGGGGTGCTCGACCTGATGAAGTAATCTGGTTCCCCTACGCGAAAGAACTTCAGCCCGGCGACATAGAAACTGAGCTTTGGCCGCTGCGCCGCGTGCTTGAAACGCGACGTACTTTCCAAGGGGACATGGCTGATGCCGGTCTCGAGTGGTGGCACTACATGCAGTACACCGCCTCGGCTTACCGTACACCGCTGTCAATCT
Organism: Streptosporangium sp. NPDC005286; assembly: GCF_040607515.1. Lineage (NCBI taxonomy): Bacteria > Bacillati > Actinomycetota > Actinomycetes > Streptosporangiales > Streptosporangiaceae > Streptosporangium > Streptosporangium sp. NPDC005286. Next base: position 88,647 of record NZ_JBEXGU010000004.1, read on the forward strand.
CGTTCGCTGAGGTGGCAACACACAATCACTTTGTATTAGACCGAGGTGGGAAGGTTTTCAAGCAGACCGCGCCGGTAATTAAGCTGAGGAAGAACGCGACCGAAGAAGAGCACCTTCGGCTGCTCGGGCTGCTCAACAGCTCTACCGCTTGTCTCTGGCTCAAGATGACCTGCCACAGCAAGGGGAGCGAAGGATATCAGTCCGGCATCAAGACCGAGATGTGGGAACGTTTCTATCAGTTTAACGGTACTAATGTTGCTGTGTTTCCTCTGTCGGTGGATTACCCCATCGCCCTCGGTTCGGCATTGGACGGCCTCGCCCAGCAGCTTGCCACCAACAGTCCTTCTGCTGTCATAGCGACGGGAGTCCCCACTGCAGTTACCCTTCGTGAAGCGAAGGTCGCCTGGGAATCTATCCACGCTCGTATGATCGCCCGCCAAGAGGAGTTGGATTGGCAGGTCTATTCGCTCTATAACCTCCACCCTGAGGACCTGCGTACGCCGGATGAGGTCGACGTGCCTGAACTCGCCCTCGGGGAGCGGGCCTTTGAGATCGTGCTTTCCCGCCGGGTTGCCAAAGGGGAGGCGCCTGATGAATGGTTCAAGCGGCACGGGTCCACACCGATCATGGAGATCCCTGCGCACTGGCCCGAGCCGTACAAGCACATTGTCCAGAAGCGCATCGACGCCATCGAGTCCTCCCGCGCCATCGGCATGATCGAGCGCCCCGAATACAAGCGCCGGTGGGCGACCGAAGGCTGGGACGTGCTCCAGGAGAAGGCTCTCCGGTCCTGGCTACTGGACCGGGTCGAGACTCGGGAGCACTGGTACGACGAGAATGGCCAGCCCGCCGTCGTCACGCTCGCCCGGCTCGCCGATGCCCTCTCCCGTGATGAGGACTTCGTCTCCGTAGTGGCCCTCTACGCCCCCCGCAGGGAGCTGGCGGCCGTGGTCGCCGACCTCCTCGCCGACGAGCACGTCCCGTTCCTCGCCGCCCTGCGCTACAAGCCGAGCGGGCTGAAGAAACGCGCCGACTGGGAGCACGTCTGGGACCTCCAGCGCCAGGAGGACGCCGCCCAGGACGAGCCCGCCAAGCGGAAGATCCGGGACTCGATCCCCGTACCGCCGAAGTACACCTCGGCCGACTTCGTCAAGCCCTCCTACTGGCGGGCGCGCGGCAAGCTCGACGTGCCCAAGGAGCGGTTCATCTCCTACCCCGCGACCACCTCGGGCGTCCCCGACCTGTACGGCTGGGCGGGCTGGGACCACCGGGAGCAGGCGCAGGCGCTGGCCACCTACTTCACCAACCATGCCCTGTCCACCGAGGAGATCGCCCCGCTCCTCGCGGGTCTGCTGGAACTTCAGCCGTGGCTGCGGCAGTGGCACCACGAGTTCGACGCGATGTACAGCGGCTCTCCCGCCGACTTCTTCGCGAGCTACCGGCAGCAGATCCAGGGCGAGCATGGCCTGACCGATGACGCCCTGCGGGACTGGGGCCCGTCCGCGCCGGTCCGCGGACGCCGTACCGCCAAGAAGAAGTAGCCGGACCGAGACGACGTAGACGCAGGGGAAGCGAAGGAGAGCGAGAGACCTCATGGCAGAGCAGCCCCTCCTCCGGGATGTCATCGACATCAAGGAGTCCATCTCCACCTCGGACTTCGTGCTGAGCCTCGCCGAGGCGGTGACACCCGAGGGGACCGAGCACGCGCTCAGGGACTACGTCGTCACGGACCGGCTGCGGAAGAACCTCGAAGAGGCGCTCGATCTGATCAAGGCCGCTCTCGACGGGCGCACGTCGAAGGCGGCCTACCTGCACGGCTCGTTCGGTTCCGGTAAGTCGCACTTCATGGCGGTGCTGTACGCGCTGCTCAGCGGTGCCCCGGCGGCTCGTGCGCGCCGCGACTTCGATCCCGTGCTCACCAAGCACGAATGGCTGGACACCGACGGCAAGAGGTTCCTCCTGGTGCCGTATCACATGCTCGGTGCGAAAGCCCTGGAGCAGCGGGTGCTGGGCGGCTATGTCAGCCACGTCAAGAAGCTGCATCCGCAGGCGCCGACGCCGCAGGTGTACCGGACCGACTCCCTGTTCACCGATATCCGGGCCATGCGTGCGCGGATGGGGGACGAGGCGGTCATCAACGGCCTCGGTCTCGACGTCGGCTCCGGCGGCGGGGACGGTGACGAGGACGACGAGTGGGGCGATTCGTTCACCTGGACGCCCGAGCTACTCGACGCGGCACTCGCGGCCGAGGAGACACACGACACCGGCAGGTCGCTGAACCTGGTGCACCCGACCACCCCGACCGAGCTGCGGGCCAAGCTCGTGCAGGACGCGAGCACCAACCTGCTGCCCGGGTTCGCGAGGAACGCGGCGGAGGACGAGCACGGGTTCGTCTCCCTCGACGCCGGTCTGTCCGTGATCGCCGAGCACGCCAAGTCGCTGGGCTACGACGGCCTGATCCTCTTCATGGATGAGCTGATCCTGTGGCTCGCGACGCTCATCCACGACCAGAGGTTCGTGGCCCGCGAGGCCAGTAAGATCACGAACTTCGTGGAGGGCGGGGACGCCCGGCGGGCCATCCCCATCGTCTCGTTCATCGCGCGCCAGCGCGACCTGCGCGAACTGGTCGGCGAGGAGGTGTCGGGCGCGGCGGAGGCGTCGATCCAGGACACGCTGAACCTCGCCTCGGGACGGTTCGACAAGATCACACTGGAGGACCGCAACCTCCCGCAGATCGCGCACGCCCGTCTCCTGAAGCCGAAGGAGGGCAAGGAGGCGCTGGTCGCTGCGGCGTTCGAGCAGACCAAGAAGGTCGGCCCGCAGGTGTGGGACACGCTGCTCGGTTCGGACCAGGGGACGACGGGGACGGACGAGGAGGCGTTCCGGCTGACGTATCCCTTCTCTCCCGCCTTCATGGACACCCTGGTGCACATCTCCTCCGCGCTGCAGCGCTCCCGTACCGGCCTGAAGCTGATGGGGCAACTGCTCGCCGAGCACCGGGACGACCTGCGGCTCGGGGATCTGGTCCCGGTGGGCGACCTGTATCCGGTGATCGCCGACGGCGGCGACAAACCGTTCGTGGACAGCCTGAAGGTGGTCTTCGACGCCGCCGACAAGCTGTACCGGACCAAGCTCCGGAACTACCTGCTCACCTCCTACGACGTCAGCGAGGACGACGTCGAGCAGTACCTACATCGGCCCGAGACCGTCACCGACCCCGAGCTGGCCCAGCGCTGCAAGTCGTTCGTCGGCGACAACCGCCTCGTGTGCACGCTGCTGCTCTCGGCGCTCGCACCGAGCGTGCCCGCCCTCAGCGACCTGACGATCCGCCGGCTCGGCGCGCTCAACCACGGCTCGGTGACGGCGCCGATCCCGGGTAGCGAGGTCGGCATCATCAAGAGCAAGGTGGCCGAGTGGGCCGCCCGCTTCCCCGAGATCAAGGAGACCGGCACCGGTGCCAACGCGGGCGTGCGGCTGGAACTCTCCGGTGTGGACGTCGACTCGGTCATCGCCAACGCGGCCGTCAACGACAACCCCGGTAACCGGATGGCGCTCGCCAGGCGGCTGCTCGCCAAGGAACTGGTGGTGGACCTCTCGGACGGAAGGCTCGGCGCCGACGATCTGAACTTCGTCTGGAAGGGATCCAGCCGCTCGGTAGAAGTGATCTTCGGCAACATCGCCGACGAGGACGACCTGCTCGACCACGACCTGCAGCCGCAGATCGACGGTAGGTGGCGGATCGTCATCGACCTGCCCTTCGACGAGGGAGCGTACGGTCCGGTCGACGACGTCAACCGGATCCGTGCCCTGCGCGAGCGGCAGGGCGAGCGGTCCCGCACGGTCGCGTGGGTGCCCACCCACCTCTCCGCCCAGCGGTTCGCGGACTTCCGCAAGCTCGTCGTCATCGACAAGGCGCTCGCCGACGAGAACCGGTTCGCCACGCAGTACGCGGTCCATCTCAACGCCGACAACCGGGCACGCGCCAAAGGACTGCTGGAGACCCAGTGCGGAGCCCTGCTCAAGCAGGTGAAGACCGCCTTCAAGCAGGCGTACGGTCTGGCGGACAAGAAGGCGTCCGATGTCGAGTTGGGCTTTGACGACCACCTCGCGCCGCTGCCCGACATCAGCGGCCTGAACGTCTCGTTCGCGAAGCCGATGCACGAGGCCATCAGGGACATCGCGGGCAAGCTACTCGCCCACCAGTTCCCCGCGCATCCGGACCTCGACCCGCAGGGCACCGGCGTCGCGGTCAGACCGGCCGACGCCAAGGTCGTCTTCGGTCACCTGCGGGCGGCGGCCGAGGCACGTGACAGGCGGGTCGAGGTGCCGGAGAAGGACCGCAAGCTGATGGAACGGGTGGCCCAGCCGCTCGGGCTTGGGCAGCAGAAGGAGGCGTACTTCGAGCTGTCCACCCGCTGGGCCGACCACTTCCGGCGGATGGCGCAGACGGAGGGTGTCACCGGTGACCTGAGCCTGGTCACCCTCGTCGGCTGGACGGACCGGCCGGACAGTCGTGGCCTGGAGCCGTTCCTCGCCCACCTGGTCGTCGCCGCGTTCGCGGAGATGGACGACCGGGTGTGGGTACGCGGCGGGAACCCGCTCGATCCGGCGCCCGAGCTGTCCCAGATCAAGCCGGGCGACGCGCTGCGCAGCCAGCCGCTGCCCGGCGAGGACGACTGGGACGAGGCCCGGCGGCGGTACGAGACCGTCTTCGGGGCCAAGCCGCCGGTGCTGCGGCGCGGGCGGATGGTGAACCAGTTCGCCAGGCAGATCATCGAGTCCGCCCGCGCCCACCAGGAGCAGGCGGCGGAACTGGTCCGCCGGTTGGAGACACATGCCGCGTTCCTCGGTCTGGACGAGACCGACGAGGCCGGGCGTCTCGCGCTCGCCCGGCGCTCGTCTGACCTGCTGAAGACGCTGGTGGCCGCCGGGCAGGGCGCGGCCGGGGCGAGCGGAGCGAAGAAGACCGTCGAGGCTCTGGCCCGCTTCGACCTCGGATCGGTGAGCGCCGACCGGTACGGGACCTCCATCAAGCGGGCACATGATGTCGCGCAGGCGCTGGTGGCGGCGGCCTGGGACACGCTGGAACTGGCCGAGGGACAGGGGGTCGAAGGCCGGGCACTGCTGGAATCCCTGCGCGGGGTGGCGCAGGCCGACCAGCGGACGGCCGATCTCATCGATGCGCTGAGCCATACCCGCCGCGAGGTCACCGCGCTGGTCAAGCGCAACCAGCGTCCCGTTCCGGCGCCGCCCGCACCCACCCCGCCTGCGCCCACACTGCCGGTCCGGGGTGCGGGGGACGTGAGCCTGAACACGCCGACCAGCGACCCGCGCCTGCCCGAGCGCGAGGAGGGCGGACAGGGCGTCGGCACCGGTTCCAACGGAGTGCGTCGCTCAGGCCGCAGACGTACGACGGCGGCCAGGGCGGTCGAGGATCTGCAGGCGGAGCTGGCCGAACTGGCGGCCAGCGAACCGGGCGTCACCATCGAGATCACCTGGCAGGTTGCGGACTGATGAGCACAGCGGTCACCATCGGGGGCACGGGTGCGATGCGGCTGACCGCCGCGACCGTCACCCAGTTCCTGTCGTCCCAGTCGTCGCTGGCGGGCTCCCTCACGGGCGACGGGCGGCGACGGGTCGTCCTACTGCGATCCGTGCCCCAGTGGGACGGCCCCGGGGAACTGACCTGGGGCGAGGGGCGGCGAGCCCGGGTCGCGGCGGCCCCGTCGCCGCTGGCCGTGCATGAGCTGGTGCTCGGTCATCTGGCCGCCACGGCCGCAGGACCCGAGGTGCTGGTGGTGCTGACCGACCGGGAGCAGACCGAACTCGACCCGGCGATCCTCGCCCGCGCCCACAGACCGCGCATCGAGACCGTCGACAGCTGGAACGTGGTGCGGGACGCGTTCGGCGCCGAGCAGGTCGACCCGCGACTGAGGGCCGCGGGCTGGGCCGCCGAAGCACTTCTCGACGCCACCCCGCCGGGCGGCTGGCCGCCGCTCGCAGGAGGAGTGCTGTCCCGCCGTACCGCGCTGTCGGCACTCGCGCTGCGCCGCATGCGCCTCGGCCGCTACGACGCCGACGGGAAGCAGGGCACCGACCGGGCGCGGGACGCAGACAGTCTCGACACGCACACCCTGCTGCGCTGGTCGCTCACCCCCGGTGGGCCCGAAAGGCTGCTCGCCCTGCGCGGACCGGAACGCGCCGGGCTCTCGGCGTTCCTCGGTGAGGAGGACCAGGCCGGGCTCACCGGGCGGGCACTGCTCGCGCTGGTGGGAGCCGAACATGGAGCGGACGCGGTGTCGTTCGGGCTGGTGTGCGCGGCCCTGTGGCTGCACGCCGAGGACGACACCCAGACGTACCGGGTGCGAGGACGGGCCGAGCGGTGGTTCGGGGAGGAGTCGCCCGCGGTCGGCGAGGCCCTGGACACGCTGGTGGCCACCTTCGGGCGATCCTGCGAGGAGTTCGTCACCGCGCTGCTTGAGGCGAGCCGTGCCGACGGGGACGAGGAGGCGGCGCGCGAGGCGTGGCGGATCATCAGCACGGTGCTGGACCGAGCAGGGGCCCTGGCGCGGCAGTTCGGCGCCGAGACCGCGACAGAGGCCAGCCCGGTGCTGGCAGCCGGACTGGAGGCGCGGTTCGCGCAGGCCGGGCAGGCACTGGCCGGCGACGAGCCCCGTGGGATCGCGCAGGCCGTACGAGCCCTGGCCGCGCACCAGATGGCCGCCGATCCGGACGTGCGGGTGCGGATCGAGCGGGCACGGATGGGGCAGCGGCTCGCACAGTGGCTCGCGACCGACCCGGCCGATGAGAGCGAGACGGTGGCGGCGGCGATAGAACGCCACAGCGCCGAGACCGGCTGGGTGGATCAGGCGCTGGAGCACATCGAGGCGGGTGGCGATTCCGAACCCGTGCTGAGAGCCGCGTACGACGCGTTGGGCGGCCGGGTTCGCAGGAAACGACGTGAGATCGACCGGTCCTTCACCAGGGCACTCGCCGGATGGACGGCGGCGGGCACGGCTCCCGGTTCGATGTTGACCGTGGAGTCCTTCCTCACGCGGGTCGTGAAACCGGTCGTGGCCTCCAAGACGGAACGACGGGTGCTCCTGCTGGTCCTGGACGGGATGAGCGCGGCGATCGCCGCCGAGCTGGGTGAGGAGCTACGCCGGCAGTGGGCCGAATACGATCCGGTGCCGGACCTGGCGGATCGGCCGCCGAGGCGGCGTGCCATGGCGGCCGCCCTTCCGACGCTGACCGCGGTCTCCCGGACGTCGCTGTTCGCCGGGAAACTGATGAAGGGTACGCAGGCCGACGAGAAGCGGCTCTTCCCCGCGCACCGGTTCTGGGGCGGAGCCGGGGCCGCCGTCTTCCACAAGGACGACCTGCGGGGAGAGAGCGTCGGCGACCCGTTCGGGCCGGAACTGACCGAAGCCCTCGCCGACGAACGCACGCATGTCGCGGTCGTGCTGAACACCGTCGACGACCGGCTCGCCAAGGAGCAGAAGCTCGGTGACGGCGCCTGGCGGCTCGACCAGATCGGCAAGCTGCGGGAGCTGCTGCGGGTGGCCGCGGCCCAGGGCATGGCGGTGATCCTCACCAGCGATCACGGACATGTCGTGGACCGCCACGGAGTGAAGGTCGGCGGCGACGGCATCGCCTCCGCCCGGCACCGGACGCCCGGCGGACCGCTGGGTGAGACCGAGATCGCCCTGTCCGGCCCGCGGGTGGTGGGGGCGGAGGCGGGCACCGGGATCGTGGCCCTGTGGGACGCCGACTCCCGCTACACGTCGCAGAAGGCCGGCTACCACGGCGGCGCCTCGCTCGCCGAGTTCACTATCCCAGTTCTGGCGTTCCTGCCCTTCGGCGCCGAGCCGCCCAGAGGCTGGCGTGAACTCGGTGACCAACGTCCGGCATGGTGGTCCCTGGAAGCGGAGGCCGTCCGCCCCGCCCCGGTCCTCCCGGTCGTCCCGGCGGCGCCCGAGCCGAAGCGGCGCGGCAAACCGTCGAAGGCGGCGAGAGCTCACGCCGAGACGCACGACGCGCTCTTCGACGTGGTGCTGGCCCCCGGGGGAGATGACGCCCTTCTCACCCTTCGGCCGGTCTCGCCCGACGACGCATTGGTCAGCGGCCTGCTGGCATCGGAGATCTTCCAGGCCCAGGTGGGTCTGCTGGCCCGCAAGCCCCCCATGGACAAGGTCGAGAAGGCGGTGCGGGCCCTGCTCGACACCGGTGCGCTCCCCGCCACCGCCCTGGCTCAGCGCGTCGACTACCCGGCGACCCGCGCCGACGGTTTCGCCGCCGTCCTGGGCCAGCTCCTCAACTACGACGGGGTGCAGGTGCTGGAGACCCTTCCGGACGGGCGCACGCTGCGGCTGAACGTGGGGCTGCTCCGCGATCAGTTCGAACTGGGATAGGCGGCACGATGGAAAACTGGTGGCTGTGAGTACCGCTCGATCGTCCCGTCCGATCCAGGTCAGCGTGGCACGCCGCCGTGCCGTGATCGACGCGCTGCGGCGCGGCGCCGTACCCGAGAGCGGGCTCGACCTGCTCGCCACGGGCCTCGACCGGTTCGAGTCGGCACTCGACGCCGAGCTGGACGCGGTCGCCTCCGGCGCCTCGGTCTTCAAGGCCGTGCGGGGGGAGTACGGGTCCGGCAAGACGTTCTTCACCCGCTGGCTGGGGGAGCGGGCCAAACGGCGGAACTTCGCCGTCTCCGAGATCCAGATCTCGGAGACCGAGACGCCGCTGCACCGGCTGGAGACCGTCTACCGGCGGCTGACCGAGCGACTCACCACCGCCAGCTTCCCGCCGAGCGCGCTGCGTTCGGTGGTGGACGCGTGGTTCTACACGCTGGAGGAGGACGCGCTCGCCGCCGGAGCGGGCGAGGACGAGCTGGCCGCCAGGGTGGAGAGGCTGCTGACCGCCCGGCTCACCGAGGTGTCCCGGCACGCGCCGTCCTTCGCGACCGCGCTGCGCGGCTACCGGTCCGCGCTCGCCGAGGAGGACGAGACGACCGCCGCGGCGGTCCTCGCCTGGCTCGGCGGGCAGCCGCACGTCGCCGCCGCCGCGCGCCGGTTTGCGGGTGTGCGCGGGGACCTCGACCACTTCGGGGCGCTCGGCTTCCTGCAGGGGCTCCTGACCGTGCTGCGCGACTCCGGGCACCCGGGACTCCTCGTCGTGCTGGACGAGGTCGAGACCCTGCAGCGGGTGCGCTCCGACGCGCGTGACAAGGCGCTCAACGCGCTGCGGCAGCTCATCGACGAGGTGCACTCGGGCCGCTTCCCCGGCCTGTATCTGGTGATCACCGGGACTCCGGCGTTCTACGACGGGCAGCAGGGAGTGCAACGCCTCGCACCGCTGGCCCAGCGGCTGGCGACCGACTTCACCACCGACCCGCGCTTCGACAACCCGCGCGCGGTGCAGCTCCGGCTGTCCGGCTTCACCCTGGAATCGCTGGTGGGCCTGGGGATGACCGTGCGCGACCTCTATGCCGCCGGGGCCAGGGCGTCCGACCGGATCGAGGCCCTCGCCGACGACGCGTACGTCACCGATCTGGCAGGGGCGGTCGGCGGGGCACTGGGCGGCAAGGTCGGGGTGGCTCCCCGGCTGTTCCTGAAGAAGCTCGTCGGTGACGTGCTCGACCGCATCGACCAGTTCGAGGACTTCGACCCCCGGCAGCACTACACGCTGACCGTGAAGGGCAGTGAACTCACCGACCTCGAACGGAACCTCGCCGTCTCGGCCGACGACGTCGACCTGGACCTGTGATGGCGGACCGTGCCGATCCCCTGGATCGGCTCGATCCGGTCGTCCTGCACCACATCGTGAACAGCCTCGGCTGGCCCGACCTGCGCCCGCTGCAGCGGACCGCGATCGGGCCGCTGATGGACGGCGAGGACGCGGTGCTGCTCGCCCCGACCGCGGGCGGCAAGACCGAGGCGGCCTGCTTCCCGCTGCTGTCCGCGATGGCGCGACAGCACTGGACCGGAACGTCGGTGCTCTACCTCTGTCCGCTCAAGGCACTGCTCAACAACCTGGTCACCCGGATCGACACGTACGCCCAGTGGCTCGGGCGCCGGGCCGCGCTCTGGCACGGAGACGTCCGGGAGTCGCAGCGGCGGCGGATCCGCACCGACCCGCCCGACATCCTGCTCACCACCCCCGAGTCGCTCGAAGCGATGCTGATCGGCGTGAAGACCGATCACGCACACCTGCTGGGTCGGGTCCGGGCGGTGGTCGTGGACGAGGTGCACGCCTTCGCGGGCGACGACCGAGGTTGGCACCTGCTGGCCGTGCTGGAACGGCTGGAGCGGGTGACCGGGCACGCCATCCAGCGGATCGGCCTGTCGGCGACCGTGGGAAACCCGGAGCATCTCCTTGAGTGGTTACAGGGAGCCGGTGCAGGAAAGCGGCCCGGACAGGTGGTGGCGCCCGACCTGGCGCTCGCCGTCGCGGACGGCCCCAGCCCGGCCGGGGACGTCGAACTTGACTACGTCGGCTCGCTGGACAACGCCGCGAAGCTGATTGCGACACTGCACCAGGGAGAGAAGCGGCTGGTGTTCTGCGACTCGCGGCGGCAGGTGGAGCAGTTGGGTGCGGCCCTGCGAACCCGCGAGGTGAACGTCTTCCTGTCCCACGCCTCGCTGTCCGCCGAGGAACGCGCGCGGTCGGAGCGGGCCTTCGCGGAGGCCCGTGACTGCGTCATCGTCTCCACCTCGACGCTCGAACTCGGTATCGACGTGGGTGACCTGGACCGGGTCATCCAGATCGACGCGCCCGGCACCGTCGCGTCGTTCCTGCAGCGCATCGGGCGCACCGGGCGGCGGTCCGGCAGCGTACGGAACTGCCTGTTCCTGACGACGAGGAAGGAGACGTTGCTCCAGGCCGCGGGTCTGCTGCTGCTGTGGGGGCGCGGCTGGGTGGAACCGGTCATCGCACCGCCGGAACCGCGTCATCTGGTGGCGCAGCAACTGCTCGCCGCCACCCTCCAGCAACACACGATCGGCGATCAACTGTGGCCGGAGGAATGGAACGGGCTGGAACCCTTCGACCGCTCGGCGGCCCCCATCCTGCGGCACATGGTCGATGCGGGATTCCTCAACGAGGACGGCGGGATGTTGTTCATCGGACCCGAGGCCGAGCGGCGATTCGGACGGCGCCACTTCATCGAGCTGACCGCCTCCTTCACCGCCCCGCCGCAGTTCACCGTGCTGGCCGGACGCCAGGAGATCGGGCAGACCGACGCCTCGGTGCTGACCGAGGAGAGGCCGGGGCCCCGGCTGCTGCTGCTCGGCGGCCGGAGCTGGCGGGTGACCTTCATCGACTGGACGCGTAAGAGGGCCTTCGTCGAGCCTGCCGACGGCGGCGGGATCGCGAAGTGGACGAGCGGTGGCATCGCCGGGCTGTCCTACACACTGACGCGAGCCATGCGGGAGGTACTGCTCGGGGCGGATCCCCCGGTGTCGCTGACCCGCAGGGCTCAGGCCGGGCTCGCCGAATGGCGGGAGGAGGAGGCGCCGGACATCGTGCATCCCGGGGGGACGCTGATAACCCGGGCGGGCGACGACGTGCGGTGGTGGACCTGGGCCGGTTATCGCGCGAACGCGACGCTTGTCGCCACGCTGCCGTCGATCGCCGATCCGGTGCAGCGGCCAACGGACTTCTCCGTACGGTTGCGGGAGGACCTGACGCCCGCTGCCTGGCGCGAGGCACGCGCCAGCGCAGGGGACGGCGAACTACTGGTGCTGCCGGACGTCGACCATCGTGCCGTCCAAGGGCTGAAGTTCTCCGCCGTTCTGCCGGAACGGCTGGCGGTGGCGACGGTCGCGGCCCGGCTGGCCGACTTCGAGGGGGCACGCGCCGCGCTGACCGAGCCGGTGCGCCTGCAGCTCGCTTCGTCCTCCTGACGGTGGCATCCGGGGCTCCGGCAGGCCCAGGACACCGGACTGTCGACGACTGCGAGATACCCCCTGGATCGTCTTCCGGGAAGCGCGAGTCCCTCGGAAGACGACCTTGTTTTCCGGGGAACTGTCAGATGCCGTTGAAGTGGCCGTTTTTGATCCCGCCGATAAAGGCGGTCCAATTGTCGCGGTGGAACGTGAGGGTGCCGCCGTCGCGGTTCTTGGTATCGCGGACGGCGACGGTGTCGTCGGTGAACGCCACTTCGACGCAACTGCCTTGGCCGCTGAGGCTGCTCTTGCGCCAGCGCGCAGGGGAGAGGTCGGGTTTCCGCATCCTGTTTCCTCGCTCTTTTTGGGGTGGTCAGACGAGGTTGTCGTAGTGGCCGTTTTTGATGCCGTTGATGAAGGTGGTCCACTCGGTGCGGTGGAAGATGAGGGTGCCGCCGTCGCGGTTCTTGGTGTCGCGGACGGCGACGTCGTTGCCGACGAATGCCATCTCGACGCAGCTTGCTCCGTCAGCGCTGAGGCTGCTCTTGCGCCAGCGTGCACCGGATAGATCTGGCTGCATCTCGGTTCCTTCCGCTAATGATCTTCGCGTAGAGATGCGAGTAGCGCGGTTGTGTCGGCTGGGCTGAGCGCTACCGCGCGAAGATGCTGACACATATGGTTATACATCTCGATATCCGATTCCTTCTCAAGGAATAGGTCGCCAGCCATGCTGTCGATGTAGACCACGTCGAAGTTGTCCTCGGCGAACTTCAGGACGATGAAGCTGCCGGGCATTCCCGGATGGGCTCCGGCGGAGAACGGGATGACCTGGATGGTGATGTGCGGGCGTCGAGCCTGCTGGGCCAGGTGCTTGAGTTGGGCACGCATGACAGAGGCACCGCCGACCTGCCGGAGCAGGGCGGCCTGATCCAGGATCGCCCACAGGCGGAGAGGGGTGTCTCCCTCCAAAAGAGCCTGCCGCTGCAGCCGGGCGCTGACGCGATTCTCGATCTCTTCGTCGGTGGCGGTCGGCCGTACACCGCGGATCATCGCCCGGATGTAGTCCTCGGTCTGCAATAGGCCGGGGATGAACAGTGACTCGTAGTTGATGGCCTGTTCGGCCTCTGCCTCCAGACCGATGAGGGCGGTGTACTGGTCGGGGAGACTCGCCTCGAAGCTGTGTAGCCAGCCGCGTTGCTTAGCTTCCTTCTGCAGGGCTATCAGATCTGCACGGGTGTCGCCGGTGACGCCGTAGATGTCGAGCAGGGCGAGGAGTGTCCTGAGCTGCGGTTTGGTCTTGGCGGTCTCGATTCGGTAGAGCGTGACGATGTTGACGTGGGTTTTCTCTGTGACGTCATCCTGGGAGAGTCCGGCGGCCTGGCGGAGACGACGTAGCTCGGACGCCAAGCGGCGCAGACGCACCGTAGGAGGTTGGCGCTTGCCGGATGACGGGGGTGTCTTTTCGCTCATTCCCTACCTCTCCCGCATTTGGTGCATCTCTGGATCATGTGTGAGAACAAATGAAGTCCCTTGCATTAACCAAGAGTGATGGTGCATGCTCTCTCCGTAAGCATTCCAGGTGGGTGCCCCCCTGGAAGGCGAAACGCATGATTTCCCCAGACGGCCGGGCGGACAATCTTCCCTCCCGAGGCGGCCCACCCTGTATCGGGTGTCCGTCCGGCCCCAGCGGTACGACCGGCGATACATCTGCGACGCTCCCCGGCCGTACTTCCCGTAGGACCGGCACCGTGCCCCCGTCCCCCGTGGGGGAGAGCGGCGTCCCCGGCTGCGAACGGTGCCGGTCCTATGCCCGACGTACCGACCAGGAGCGGGTGAAATGACCGGTGCCACCAGCAGCACGCAGTACCTCAAACTCTCCGTCTTCCCGACCTCGCCCTACTACGCCCGGGTCCACGTCCGGCGCGTACTGGAGAGCTGGCACCGGGACGACCTGATCGAGACCGCCCAGCTCATCGTCTCCGAACTGGTCTCCAACGCCATCACCGCGCACACCGCGTGCCCTGACGCCGCCAAGGCGATCCGCTACGCCGACCCGGACCAGATCTGGATGGACCTCTACCGGATGGGCGAGACCGTCGTACTCCGCGTCTGGGACGCCAGCCCCCTCACCCCGGTCGTCCGCGACCCCACCCCCGACGACGAACACGGCCGCGGCCTCCACCTGGTGGACCTCCTCGCCACCGACTGGGGCTACTACCGCCCCACCCCCGGCGGCAAAATCGTCTGGTGCACCCTGGCCTCCCCGCCACCTCCCGGGGAGCGGATTGAGTGATCGTCACGCTCCCACTACGTGGGGATGCTGGGAGAGGTGCTGAGGTCGGTGAGTGTCGACAGGCCCGAAGAGGGTGATTAAAACGCGATGGCCGGGTGCCCGTCATGCGGCGGGAAGCCCGGCCTCACTTCGCGATTCGTACCCGACCGCGCACTACGCATCGTAGTTGCGTCGTCGTTCCTGTCCAACCGCTATTGGAGATCGCGCCGATCGGCAGCCATATGGCAGGAGCGACTCAACCCCCCAAGAACATCGCGTCCACTGGCGGACACGGTTTCGGGGAAGGAGCGGGCGGTCACCGGCCACTGTTCAGCCACGGATCCGTCTGGGGCGGGAGTTCACCTGCTGGACGACGAGGAGAGGACTGCGTTCGGCGGTGAACCAGTCCGTGACGATGACCCGTGAGGGATCACCCGCATGGGTGAGTGCCGCTTCGAGCGCGGTTTTGAGGCGAGGGCTTGTCAGGTCCTCCTCACATGCCTCCAAAGGATGGCGGACCACGATGGCGTACGGTGCGCGCCGCGCCTTCATCCCCATGACACCCATGTCCGGCAGCAGGAAGGTGCCGTCGTACAGCGCCTGCAGTCCTCCCAGCGACACCCGCTCACGTCTCGCCGACGAGGCGGTCAGGGCGAGCGGAGCGTCGGAAAGCACTGTGAACAGATCAGCGCCGAGCCGCCAGTCCAGCAAAGGGTGAAACACCATGTTGTCGTAGTCCCGCAGGCAGCCGTAGCACGACGTCTCACAGGCGTCGGCGTGCGCGGGGTCGGTGAGATCCGCGAGGAAGCGGGCGACATGCCCGGTGAACTCCTCGGCGACCTCGCCGAGATGAGTGCTGAACCCCGCGCCGTTCTCCAGCGCGTCCGCGAGAAAGGCGTACAGCGCCGTTCCCTCACGATGAGGTCCCGGGTGCACGCCCGCGATGAGTTCTCGCGGGTCGACGTCGAGAAACTCCGCGGCGGCGGTGCGTAGCAGGAACGCCAGTGAGTACCAGGCGGCGCGCCGCCCCTGATGGAGATCGGCGCGGAACCGGGGCCTGGGCAGGTCAAGGCCGAGCCGCAGGCCCTGCTCGGGATCCGTGGTCGCCCGCGGACCGACGAACAGGAAGTCCGTGGGGAGTACGGCACCGAGCGCGGCCCGTACCGGTTCCCCGAAGCCCTTCGCCGTCGGATCGACGTCCTGCGGTACGACGTAACCGCCCCAGTTGCCGGAGGCCTTCCGGAACGCGAACCCCTCGCCGTCGTTGTCGTTGACGATGTAGCGCTTCCCTGGCCCCGAGTAGAGTTTCGCGGCGCGCCACGACGTAGGGCGCAAGGCATCCAGATCGGTGGTGGCACGGGCGGTCACCATCCGGGCCGACCAGGAGAAGTTCCCGTCGAAATCTCGGGGCGGGCTGGCCCGGAATCCCACAGGCTCCCGCAGGTCCACAACGCGGAACCGCTCGAAGCCGCACAGTGGGCACGGCCCCTCCTTCCCCGGTCCCAGATGGTTGCATGCCGAGCACAGCCCGATCATCCGCTGGTTCGTAAGCGGTTCGGGAATCGGCCTGGGCTTGCCGTAGGAGTTGGGGACGAAGTCGGTGACGCCCACCACCGTGAAGACTTCGCCGTCCTTCACGATCTCGCTTCCGGGGGCGAAGGACGACACCGCGAGTGCGAGATCCCGATCGACGGTGGCATCCGGTGGCCATGGATACGAGCGGCTGGGTTCCTTCAGATAGAGCTGCCGCACTCGGGTGGGGAACCCGAACATGGGGAGTATCCCGAGATGCGCGAGGCGTTCGCCGAGGTCCTCGCTTTCCCCGGGAAGAGCGGCGAGCTCTCCGATACGGTCGAGGAGCCGTTCCGCCCATTCCTCATCGAATCGTTCAGGGGCGAATGCCGTGAAGGCGGTGAAGGCGGCGGCGCTCGAAACGATCAGGCCCGGGTTCTCGCGGCACCACCGACGGATGACGGGTTCGACCTCGGGCCACTCCGCCGCGTTGCCGAACTGGCCGTGAACACCGCCGGTGCGGTCGGCGGCGAGGCCGGTGGCCGCGAACGCCATCCGAAGGGTGTCGCTCGCGACGGTCCGCTCCAGAATCTCCAAGCGGTCCAATGCCAGGTAGGGCGGGGGAACGGGATCGTTGGTCACCGCTCCCGGATTGCGGAAGTAGTGCTCGTCGTGGCTCCGCCCCCGGCAGACAGTGAGGGCCACCGCGACCGGCGATGACCGACGACCCGCGCGACCGACCCGCTGCTGGTAGTTGAACCTGGTGGGCGGCATGTTCGCCATCACCACGGCGGACAGCGGTCCGATGTCGATTCCCGCCTCCATCGTGGTCGTCACCGAGAGCAGGTCCAGTTCGTGAACGAGAGGCCGCTCCTCCTCGTCGAGGAAGACCCGTTGGAACCGGGCCTGCCGTCGCTGCGCCTCCACCCGGCCGGTCTGCCCGGTCAGCTCCGCGCAGTTCAGCCGGAACGCTCCGGACGCGGTCGCGGCCTTCCACGCGTAGTAGTCGTCTTCGGCTGCTCTCAGCGGCTCCGGTTCCGCTGGGAGCCGCCCCCGGCAGCCCGTGCACACGCGGGCGCTCGGGGCGAGATGCTGTCGGCCACACATCCCGCAGCGCCAGGCGCGGTCCCCTGCGGGGCGGATCGCGACCTTCGCGGGATCGAGGAGGAAGTCGGTGACGATCCCCCGCCAGTAGGTCTCCGCCTGGTCGCGTACGTCATGGAAATCGAGGCCGTGGACCTCGGCGACCTTCTTCCAGTAACTGTTCAGCCGCTTGGGGACACTCGAGACGTAGGGGTCGCGGAGGTCGTGGAAGCGCCGCAGTTCGGCGAGGATCCGCAGGCTGCCCCGGCCGAGCCCGGCAAGCTTCGTGTCGATCCGCTGGTCGGCGGCGTCGATCCAGCCCATCCCCAGCGATTCGAAGTCGCGGTTCGAGCCGGAGAACAGCGCCTCCACGGTGTTCTCCAGCAGATCGCCTTCGGCGCTCTGCACGGTGCCGAGCAGCGCGTCGGAGAGTGCGGGAATGAGCCTCGGGGGCGTGACCGTCCAATCGTAGAGAGTGTGCCAGTCGGCCCCGCCGGGCTGCTGCACGGAGGGCCGGGGACCGGCCGGGTTGACGCCGAGCGCCATCAGTCGTCGGTGGATGACGGTCTTCGCGAGCAGCTCAAGGCGGAGTGGAGCGGTGAGTTTGGCCGCGGCGATCGCGGCCGCCTCTTCGTCCTCGTCGAGCCAGGCCAGACGTAGGTCCTTCAGCGCGTTCGGATCTTTCGCGGCGAGCCGATCGAGGTCGGCCCGGTTGCCCGAGGTCCTGGCTCGGGCGATGTCGTCACCGCTGACGGTCTGCTCCTTGGTTCCCTGTAGTGCGAAGATCCGCACCAGGTCCTGGTAGTGGCGCAGGGCGAGGCCCGCGGAGAGTTTCGCGGCGTTCTGCCGGCTGTCGGAGAAGACGATGAGTTTGCGGTCTGCGGCATCATCGAACTGGGTCGCGAGCTCCGTTGAGAGAACCTGGTTCACTTTTTCGAACCCGGTTCGCATGGCGCTGATGGGAGACAGTTGCCGGTCAGGGTGGGTCAGAGGGAGAACACCGATGGTGCTGTTCTTAGTGCGTTCCCAGTCGGCGGCGCACGAGGGGCAGCGGGTCGGGAACGGGGAGAGTTTGTCGAGGTCGACCCGAGACGCACCGGTCTCCGGGTTCTTGCTGGATTCGATGTGGAAGCTCCAGCCGGTCGTGCCCTCCTCCTGGTTAGTGAGTGTGCCGGCCCGAGGATTGAGGACGGAGCGGCGGAAGGACATGGTCACCGCGCCGCCTCCTCGCTGGAAGCTGTCGTTGTTGCCCGCCTGCTGCCGGTGAGTCCGGGGCCAGTACACGACATAGTTGTGGGCCGTGCGATCCGGCCTGGCCAGGTCCGGGATTCTCGACAGGTCCGGGGTGTCTGGAAGGAGGTGCGAGTCGAAGGCGGGACGGTCGAACGCTTCCCACGGGGCGTATCCACCGAGAAAAACGTCCCCGCAGGATCGGCAGAAGAGCAGTTCCAGCACGCGGGCGCCGCACACACAGAACGTCCGTGGCCGGGCGTACATACGGCCGATGCCCCGCCCCTCGTACGCGCCGCCTGGGATCTGAGGGCATGCCGGATCCGAGCACGCCCACATGCCCGAGACATTGCGGAAGAACAGGTGCGCGCGAATCTTCTCGGTGGCGGCGACCGTGGCGTCCCGGAGAGGGACCGTGCGGCCACCGCCCACCGCCAGCTTCCCCGGGATGAACTCGAATGACTTCTGGTTGACGGCGAAGAACTGCTCGGGGAAGGACCGGTCCCGCTCGGAATCCAGCGACGCCGATGTGGTGATGATCCGCAGCCGTTCCGGACGGTCCATGATGCCCAGCCGCTGCCGGAGATTCCGGAGGAGGTAGGCGACCTCCGTTCCGGCCGTACCCCGGTGGATGTGCAACTCATCGACGACCAGGGTGAATCGGGCCCCCGGCGTCTTGGTGAGCCAGCGCCGGGTCTCCGTGAAGAATCCTTCGTCGCGATCCCTCAGCAGCATGATGTTCAGCATCGAATGGTTGGTGATGAGCAGATCCGGCGGGGTGTGGTACATGTCCCAGCGCGACAGCATCTCGGCGCCGCCGGGCCGGGGCGCGAAATACCGGGTGTCACCGTCGGCCTTCGCCGCCTGACGGCTCCGGTCCTGCGCCTCCCGAAGGAAATCCCGTAGTTGCTTGACCGCACCCGTCTGGTCCGGTCGGCCCAGTACCGGGGTCGCCCCGGTGTACCGGCCGAAGTAGAAGCGGTGCCCGCCCCGGTTCGCGTCGAGCCACGCCCTCGCCGTCTCGCCGTCCAGCGCCCGGCGTAACCGCACCAGTTGATCGTCGACCAGGGCGTTCGTCGGGTACAGGATCATGGCCCGTACAGCCCGGGGACGTCCTCGTTCTCCCTCTCGGTGTGGCACGTACGGCGCGCCGGAATGATCCCACCAGTGCTTCACTGTCCCTGGCGTGCCACCCCAGGACCGGGATTCCGCGAGAAGGTCTGCGATGATCGGCAACAGGAACGCCTCGGTCTTCCCCGATCCGGTTCCCGCCGTTACGACCACGTTCCGGCCGGAGGTCAGAGAGTGGATCAGTGCTTCCTCTTGATGGGTGTACAGCTCCTGACCTGGGCCGAGCAGTCCCAACTGGGCGAAGTCGGCGAGTTCCGCAGGGGCACCGGCTAGCGCTGTGGAATCGGCGAGAGAGCGGCCTGTGGTCGTGTATTCCGGCCGCACCTCTACATAGGGCTCGGTGTACATCCCGCCCGGTGTGTCCAGCAACGACCGCCGTTCCGCCTGCAGCTGCGGATCCCGCAGCCGGAACGCCGTGTCGTAGTACCGCAGGTACGCCTCACGCAGCGCATCGAAGGTCTGCGTCACGTCGAGCCCGCTCATTGAATCTCCACTTTCCGGTGCAGCGATGTGGCGATCTTCTCCGCGATCTGTCGCGGCACCCCGTCATAGGCCAAGCCCCCCGTCACTCGCAGCGGTGGCAGACCCGTGCACAGGACCGCGGCCTCTCTGTGACGGCGGGGCAGTGGAGTCCGATGATCGATGGTGAGCCGTCCTGTGCCCTGCCGGGTGCCTTCGGCTTGATCCGCCTGCCAACGGAGAGGGTAAGTGGTGGAGGACAGGGACAGATGAATTCCCTCGTCCCTGCCGATGGGATACCAGTGGCGGTCGCGGAGGAGAACGTACTGGGGAATACGCCCGTGCAGGAGATATCTGTACAGCCCCGGAGACGGAATCGGGTCCGGTCGCGACTTCCTGAACTGTCCAGAGAACTTGTCGAAAACGGTCAACTCGGTGTTACGGGCAGGACCGGACCCAGGCTGCCCGAGTTTCAGAGGAGGTAGCTCATCCGCGATTTGCTCGGCGGCACACCGTGCGAGTTCGACGCCGAGTGCGCTCTGTGCCTGCTCCTCATGCCCCTGAAACCACACCGTCGATGGCGGCAGGATCGGAGTCTCCTGTCGGTGCTGGCACACGACCAGTCCCGGGAGATCTGTCCAGTTCTCCAGGGTGGGACGGGCACCGGTGATCAGGGTCACCTGGGTCTCACCGGGGAGGGGCGTCAGGGCCAACGGCCGGGCCTGCCAGGTGCGAGCGGTCCGGTCGAGGCGGAGAAAACCCATGGCCTCCAGCAACTCGATCCATTGGGAGGCATCGCCGGGGGTGGTCCAGGCAGCCCAGGCGATGTCGCGCCGGAGTCGGTCCAGCCGCCCCGAGCCGACCTCGGCGAGCCAGGACACGCAGAGATCCGGGTCGAATTCAGCGAGACTGTCAGTCATGGCCGCGACCGTTCACCGACGCCGTCTGCAGATATCTCTTATGGACTTCCCATACCTTCTTTAAATATCGCGTCCAGAGTTTCGCTGATGGCCGATGTTCGATCACGTACATGACTGTCCAGAATTTCCACATCTCCGGGGTGACCTGGCTGATCCGTGGTTCTTCTGGGCGGAGCATCTGGGCCTCGATAGTGCCGTCTGGGCGGTCGATCACGAGCCAGACGGCGGAGTCGGGGATCTCCATCGCATTAGGGCTGCCGGACAGTCCGGTGTGCCGCACGTGCCACCAGGCAGGCGGTTCCGCCGTGTTCAGGTCGGTGTGGTGACCTTCGGCGTCGATCACCGTGGCTCTTTTCACCGGGGGATGCTGGGAACTTGTTTTCGGTGGGTCCAGACTTCTGGGAACGTTGCCCTGCCGAGGGGTGTGCAGGTGGAAGGTAATCCGTCCGCTCTCGGTGTCGATCACATGGCTGCCGGCGGTGAGTCCTCGGCCTCTGAGCTCCGTCCGCTCTCCGTCGCAAGAGATGGGCTCACCGTCAAGCCGCACGTTGCCCACCCCTGTCGGCACCATCAGGTCCGGCTCACCCCCTACGAGGTAGTGCCGCCGTTCGCCGAAGTGTTGGACACGTAATCCACCTGCGAACCGGGGCCGTCGTGCCACCGCTCCGGCACCTTCGGTGAACTCGACGTCGGCCGCCACGAACCAGCCGTCTACGGAACTCTCCTCAGGGTCCTCCCAGGTGATACCTGCCTCTGTCAGAAGGTCTCTGGCCTTCTTCTCGCCTCGCGCATCGAAGAGGAGAAGTGAGGGCAAGTGGGGAGCCGCCTTTTCGACCTCCGTCCATCCGCCAAGGGGATCCTCTTGGAGGGTGATCGGGTTCATCTGGGATGGAAGGCTGACTTCCAGATGCTCGCCACGCGCGACAAACCCGGAGGTGAGGCTCTGGCCGATTTCCGGTAGGTCGCCTGAGAGCGCGTACAGAGATCCTCCGCCTTCTGCGGTTACCGAGAGACTGCCACCGGGGTGTGTCAGCACGTCCCCGCCGACGCCAACGAGGCGTTCTGCCCGCCACCGCAGTGTCCAGCCGTCCCGTGGGTCGTCGGCTGCGGTGATCCGCAACGGTAGTCGGCGCAATCCGATTGGAACCGGAGGGGGACGATCGTCAGATGTGGCGAGGGCGACCAGTAGCGGGCCGAGGAAATCGTCGAGGTCGCCTTTGCTCAGGGCCTCTCGGAGTCGGGCGGAGAGACGCGACCTGTTCTTCCACATCCGCAGCCCCTGCAGGAGGGCGGTCTCGTCACGTACCGTGCACTCTTCGAAGAACGGAGTCAGCCGCTGTCGATCGGCGGCGCAGATGAGGGCCTGCGAGCGGGCATATCCAATGAGCTTCTGTCCCGTGGAAGTGCGCAACGTGCTCACCCCCCGCGTTCCTCCGCGTTCCTCCAGCCACTTGTGGAGATACGTCCAGAGGTCTCTCACCGTTCCGTAATCACGCTGGAGATATTTCCCGTGGTTGGTCTGGTGTGACCAACTCGGCGGAGGGAGCAAGTCGGCCAGCCGAGCGTAGTAGTGGTGAGCACCCCTTCCGCCTTCACCGCGCATCCGAGTCGCGGCCAGAACGCACACCGCGAGTAGCGGCAGGCATGGCGGTGGATCTTCTCGTGTGGACCGTTTCCAGGTGAAGTACTCTTGGAGGATCGGCTCGTATGCGTGGCTATGCCAGTCGAGGGCCTCCTGCGCGACGGCAGCGCACAAGTCATCAATGGAATCGGTGGCCTTGGCATCGCCGTGTAACTGCACGGCTTTCTCGTCATCGACGAAGAACAGTAGTGGGTGACCGTTCTGGTCGGGGCCGAAGAACTCCTGGGTGAGGCGCCTCTGCCACCAGTTATAGGAGCGCATGAGGGCTATCCGTAGTGCGTGGATGGCATGTGATCACCCTCTTGGGGAGACCATCGGATTGATATACGTTTGGATTCAGTGAGGTCACGTCAGAACGCTCTTCGCCTGATCCGCGCATTGGCTGAGCTGAGTTGTGTTGAACGGTTCGGCTAAGCCAATCGGTAGCGGTAGTCGTGTGACCGCTTTGGTAGGTGACCCCATGACCAACAGACGTGGCGAGCGGTGTTCTGGTTTACCTGTGAGGCTTTTGAGTAGAAAGATCTATGCGAAAGGGCGCCACACGAGAATCTTTCGGATCATTTGAGTTATTTGAGAGATAAGCGGCACGCATAGCTATTTGTAGCCTGATGCGTGGTTATGTCCGACAGTAGGTTCCTTTGATTGAGTGTGCCGCGCTTCTGGGAGACCTGCCGCCCCCCCCGCCACTGCTCAGTACCTCCGGCCTGGACGACGAGGACGGATGTGGCCTCCATCTCGTCGGCCTGCTCCCGGCCGACCTCGGGCGGCGAGATCGTGTGGTGCGCGCCGGTGGCCCGGCCGTCTCCTGCGGATCAGGCCGGATAACCGCGGCTCCGAACGGAGACGCCTCCGGGCGAGTCATCCCTGCCGGAGGCCGCCCCGGTCCGCTCACCCCTGCGGGGACCGGGGCACGGAGCCGTTGACGAGTCCAGAGAGGAACTCCTGGGTCTCGGGATCCGTCGAGTACAGGACCACCCCTGCCAGCCCCCTGGTCAGCAGCACCTTGTAGGTGTTGCGAACCAGGCGGTCGAACTGCTCGGGGGTGACCGACGACTTCGTCAGGTCCTTGTCCTGGTTGCCCGCGCGCTCGGTGACGATCCTGCCGCCGCGCACCAGCAGGTCAGGTCCGATGATCACCCCGGCCCAGTCGAACTCCAGGCCCTGGGCCGTGTAGACGCAGCCGATCTGGCCGAACCCGCCGGGAGCGCTGGCCCAGATCTGGCTCGGGGGCGCCTCACCGACCCTGGAAGGGCTGTTCGCGTTCCAGGGGCGTTCCCAGTCGCCGATCTTCACGTCGGGGTGGAGGGTCTTGTCAGGATTCGGCTTGCTCCACGGCCAGCAGAATCCGGCGGTCATCCGGGCCGTCCAGCCCTCGGAGAGCTTGCTGGCCAGGATGGCCTCCATGTCCGCCGGGGACTCGGCGATGACCACCTCGAAGTTCTCGTCGCTCTCCCATGACTGCGGCCCCGCGCCGCCGTCCCACTCACCGTCCTCGACGCCGAGGCCGAGCAGGCTGCGCACCCACAGGTCGTAGGCGACGCTCCCACCGCACCGCCACTGGCCTTCGAGCGGGATGTGGTGATGGATGACGTTCAACTGCTGCGCGTAGGACTTGATCGCGGCCAGGGTGCCGACCTCGCCCGGTTTCACCACCTGGTGCTCGTCGAGGAAGAAGACCGGCACCCGGGCCGCGTTGATCAGGTCCTGGATCTGCGGGCGGTCGCTGCGCTTGCTCGCGTTGAACCGGTCGAAGGACTTCAGTCGGGCACGATGCGCCTCGTCGGCGATCAGTATGTCGACCTCGTTGGGCCCGGCGGTCGCGAAGTCGTTGAAGTATTTGAAGAGGTTCTTGAGCTCCTTGTCGCTGCCGGTGACGAAGCGGCGCATCGTCTCGGTGAAGGCTCGGGAGCCGGTGGCGTACCAGGTACGGCGCTTGGCCCTGGCCATGTAGTGCAGGAGCTCGATGGCCACGGCGGTCTTCCCACTGCCGGGACCGCCGGTGATGGTGACGACCCGTTTGGTGTTCGCGGCGAAGGAGCCCTCGACCGCGTGCCGCACGATCTCGAAGGCCTTCTGCTGCTGGTCCACGAGAATGAACTTGTCGCGCCCCTTGAGGACGTTCGCGGCCCTCTTGAGAAGAGGCTGGTTCGGCTGGACCCGCCCGTTGACAAGGCGTTCGGCCGCATGGCGCCCGTCCGTGTTCTCGAACCTGTCCTTGAGGTAGTCGACGAACGCACTCCGCTCCGTCTTGGTGAACAGCCGGACGTTGCTGTCCAGCGCTAGGTCGAAAAGACCCCGAACGCTCTGCCGCGTCGCGTTGTGCAGATACGCCACCCCCTCCACCGCGTCGGGCTCCCCGTCGACGGCGCTGCAGTTCTCGACGAGCTGCTGGCAGTAGTTGGAGACCTGGATGGCGGGATGGGGGTCGTAGTCGTTCCGGCTCCCCGGCACCGTCACGAGCTTCTCGTCCTCCTCGTAGAGCTCCGCCTCGCTCCACTGCTTGAGCTCGACCACGACGAAGAGGTCTTTCCCGGTGTGACGGTTGACCCCGGCGAGGATCACGTCCGCCGAGCTCCTCCTGTTGTGCGGCATGGGGAACTCGATCATCACCTCGATCCTGTCGAGTCCCGCGTCGTTCACATCACCTGCGAGGGCCGAGAGGCTGTTGGTCCACGCCCGCAGCTGGCTCTTCCCCGCGGTTCTTCCCGTCTGCCGCTTCGTCGATTCGGCGAGTGCCGCGGTGAACGCCTTCTCCATCTCGGAGGTCGGCGTGGAAAGCGTCGTGAAGAGCGTTCCGGCGGAAGCTCTGTAGGCAGGCCCGAACTGCTTGAGCATGCGTTACCCCCAGGGCACGAAGGATTCGTGCGGTGTGGGGGCGTGTCCGTCGCCGGAAGCCCGTCGGGCCGCGATGTCGATACGGTGAAGAAGTTGCTGCTTGTCTGTCGTGTTCTTCGGGCACTCAGGCCCGCATCAGCTTCCGGATGAACTCCTGGGTCTCCGCGTCGTCGGACCAGATGAAGGTGCCGATCATTCCGCGGGTGAGCAGGACCTTGTAGGTGTTGCGGATCAGCCGGTCGGCCTGCTCGTCGGTGGTTCCCCGGGTGAGGGCAGGGTCTCTGCTGGCCGCTCGAACGGTGACGAGCCTGCCGTCGCGGTAGACCAGGTCCGGGCCGATGATCACGCCGTTCCAGTCGTACTCGAAGCCCTGGGCGGTGTAGACGCAGCCGACCTGCTCGAAGCCGCCTTCCTGGGTCGCCCAGAGCGCGCTCGCGGGCGCGTCACCCACCGCCCGGTCGCCCTTGACGTTCCACGGGCGGGACCAGCCGTCGAGCCGGATGTCGTGGACGAGCGTGTCGTCCTGGCGGGGCTCGCTCCACGGCCAGCAGAAGCCGGCCGTCATCCGGGCCGAGTAGCCCTTGTCGAGCTTCGAGCGCAGCAGGGCCTCGAGCTCCTGCGGAGACTCGGCCGCCGAGACCGAGAAGTGGTCGTCTCCGAGCCACGGCGCGGGGCCGCCGGCTCGCAGGCCGAGGAGGCGCAGCACCCACTCCTCGTACGCACGGCTGCCGCCGCAGCGGAACTGCTCGTCGAGGGAGATCTCGTGCACCCGGAACCCGCGGGCCTCCGCGTGGCCCCTGATCTCGGCCACGGTGCCCATCTCGCCGGGCCGCACGACCTGGTGCTCGTCCAGCAGGAAGACGGGCACCCTGGCGGCGTCGATCAGCTCGTCGACCTGGCGGCGGTCGCTGCGCAGCCGGGCCGGGGTGTATCGGTTCTGCGAGGTCTCCCGGATCCGGTGCGCCTCGTCACAGATGAGGACGTCGAGACCGTTGTGCTCGGCCTTTATGAAGCTGTTGAAGTATTTGAAGAGACCCTTCACCTTTGAGGAGCCCTTGCCCGGCACCCGGCGCAGCGTCTCGGTGAACGAGCGGGACCCGGTGGCGTGCAGGACCGCGCGGCCCTGTCGTGACAGCTCGCCCAGCAGCGACAGCGCGATGACGCTCTTGCCACTCCCGGGGCCGCCGGTGATGACGACGACCTCTTTCGAGTCCGCCCCGCGAGCTCTGCCGACGGAGTTCAGCACGATCTCGTACGCCAGCCGTTGCTCGCCGAGCAGGACGAACTGCTCGCGGTCCCTGATCTCCTGGGCGGCGAGTTTGAGGAGCTGCTTGGAGGGGCGGACGGCGCTGGCGAGCAACCGGTCGGCCGCGGCGGCACCCGATTGAGGGGCGAACCGCTCGCGGAGGTAGTCGAGAAAGGCGCCGCGGCGGTTCTTGGTGAACATGCGGCTCCGCTCGCTCCGCACCTCCGCGTACAGATCCTGGACGTCCAGGTCGGCCGCGTTGTGCAGGTAGGCCACACCTCCGAGCGCGTCGCTCCGGCCCTCCAGGGCCGCGACGAAGTCGACGATGTAGTCGCAGTAGCCCTCGACCTGGAGCACCGGGTGCAGCCGGGGGCCGCCGGACACGCCTCCGACGAGCACGAGTTGGGGATCGTCCTCGAACAGCTCGGCCTGGCTCCACTGCTTCAGCTCCACCACCAGGTAGGCGTCGTCGCCGGTGCGGCGGTCGACTCCGGCGAGGATCACGTCGGCGCGCTTGCTGGTCAGCGGGAGCTGGTACTCGACGAGCATCTCGACGGCGCCGAGCCCGGCGTCCACCAGATCGCGAGCCAGGACGGGAAGACTCCGGTCCCAGGACCTGCGCTCGGCGTCGGAGGGGTTGATGTGCGCGGTCCTTCGGAGGTGCTCGGCGATGACCTCGCTCAACCGCCGTTCGGGAACCGAACCGTCGGTCACCGGCATGGCCAGACTTTCGGCGGAACGCCGAAATGCCGTCACGGACCTACCCCCAGGCAGCACGAGAGACTCGTGCGGTGTGGGGGCGTGTCCGTGCTCAGACGATGAGCGGAAGCCCGTCGGGCCGCATCACTACGTCAGGCACATTACAGCGATCATCCGACAAAATCAGGCGAGCGGCGGAGCCTTCCTGGCCGACCCCCGGTAGGTCTCCACGTCGTAGCGTCTGTCGCTCTGGTCGAGCTTGGCATGGGCGGCTTCGACGAGATCGACGTTCAGCACATCGGCGAGCCGGGTCAGGTAGACCATGACGTCGGCGAGTTCGGAGCGCAGGCGCCCGGCGGCCTCCGGGTCCTCCATGGCCCGCGCGGACTCCTCGGGGGTGAGCCACTGCAGCTCCGCGAGGAGTTCCCCGACCTCTCCGGCCAGGGCCATGGCCAGGTTCTTCGGGGTGTGGAACTGCTCCCACTCCCGCTCATGCGCGAACCGCCGCAACCTGCCAGCCAGTTCCTCAAGCTCTGTCATGGCAGCACGCTACAAGCCGTGGAAACCATGGTTCGAACCGAAGGCGCCGAGGTCGGTGAGCATCGACAGGCACGAAGGGGGGCGATTGACACGCGATGGCCGGGTGCCCGTCATGCGGCGGGAAGCCCGGCCTCACTTCGCGGTTCGTACCCGACCGCGCATTACCCATCGTAGTTGCGTCGTCGCTCCTGTCAATCGCTATCGGTGATCGAGTCCATGACGAAGGCCGGCGAGGAGCCGGAGGTGATCGCCGGTGAGCTCGGAGTCACCCTTGACAAGGTCAGAACCCTCCTGGGCCACGCCGCCCGCGATCCCCGCCTCGACCAAGACCTCCTTATCCTGCTGACTGTCTCTAGCCGGCCTCGCGTTCGGCCGCCTGGAGCCGCTGCCACTTCGCCATCGACTGCTTGATCTCCTCGCGTAGGAACGCGAAGAACCGGCGGGTCTCGTCCAGCCGCTGCCCGGCGAGGGAGTCGAGACCCAAGAGCGCGGTGCCCTCGTCGGCGCCGGCCTGCACCCGGACCAGCATCGGGTCGGACTGGCTGACGAAGTGACTCCAGGTGTGCTCGTGTATCCGGCAAAAGTCGTGCCGGGTACCGGGTTCGCGGCCGCGTTCGACCAGCCGTACCTGCACCAGGTATTTGACCGCCCCCGAGATCGCCGACGCGCCGACGCCCAGTTGCTCGGCGAGCTCGGCGGCCGACAGTTTGCCGGAGTCGGTAACCAGCAGCGCGGCGTACACGCGCGCGGCCATCCGGGGCATGCCGGCTTCGACCATGATCTGCGCGAAGCGTTCCCGGAAATCAGCGATGGCACCGTCGTTCGCTCGCGTCATCAAAGCTCCCTTAATCGTCGCGGACTCGCCAGTTTAAGATGATTCACAAACTTCACGAAATTCGTGAAATATGAGTAGTATCGTCGCTGTCATGAAAGACAGCGAACTCGTCGGAGTGCAGAAGACCCTCAGTCCCGTCCTCAGGGCCAAAGCACTGGACAACCGGCTGCCGGACCCGATCCTCGGCGACGAATACGCCGAACAGGCGATGCGCCGCCTCGATCCCGACTACGACAAGCGCAGATTCGGCACCAGCCAGCTGGGCCTCGCCGCCGTGGTGCGCGCCAAGGCCCATGACGACTGGGCCCGAAGCTTCCTCGCCGATCACTCCGACGCGGTGGTGCTGCACCTGGGCTGCGGCCTCGACGCCCGGGTGTACCGGATCGACCCGCCCGCCACTGTCGACTGGTACGACTTGGACTACCCCTCCGTCATCGAACTACGGCAACAATTCCTGCCGCCGCGCGAGCACTACACCCTGATCGCCTCCAGCGTCACCGACCTGGCCTGGCTGGAACGCGTCCCCCACGGTCGGCCGGTGCTGGTGATCGCCGAGGGACTAGTGCCCTACCTGACCGAGACTGACGTCAAGCGGCTGCTGACCTGCGTCGTCGATTCCTTCCCCACCGGCCAAATACAGTTCGACACGGTGTCGGTCTGGGCGTGGCGCACCTCGAAATGGGACCCCACGCTGCGCAAATACGGCACCCGGTTCCACTGCGGCTTCAACGACCCGGCCGCGCCGGCCGATTGGCACCCGCGGCTCGAATACGTCGACGAGGCGCCGATGAACGACTCACCGGTGCTAATGGCCAAGGCGCCCGCGAACGTGCGCCGCATGTACCGCCTCATGAACCTACTGCCGGGCATGAAACGGTCCACCCGCATCGTGCGGTTCCGGTTCTAACGCGCCGACGGCCAGTGCGGGCTGGACAGCAGCGAGGTGAACGCGGGGATCTCGCCACTTCTGGTCGCGATCTGATGCTGGGCGATCACGGTCCGGTCGTCGTTGCGTGCGGTGGCCAGCAGGTGCACACGGTGCCGCCGGTGCGGCTGCCCGTGGAGCGTCTTGCCGTCCACGGCCAGGCCGACCAGCGCCGGACGGCAGAGGTGTTCAGCGTGGACGACCTCAAGACGGCTTCAGCTTGAGCCGCTTCCTCGACGCACCAGGGAACACGACGACCAGATGCTGCTCCTCTCCTGCGTCGTCGACCCGCACGTAGACACGGAGCCGGTAGCGGCCCTTCCCCGCGATCGCCAGGTTCGGCATCGGGGCACCCGCGCCCACCTCTCCGCCCTCGCCCATCTCCGGCACGGTGAGACGGCCGCTGCGGCTGACGATCGGCATCTCGTTGACCTGATCCCACCCGGCCGTCCGCGGTGGCGGCGCGGTGCGGAAGGCCTTCACTGTAAGGCACAGATCAACGACGTCTGCGACGTGCCCGATGAGGGCGCTGTCGTCGTAGACCTTGTCCATCGCCTGCTCCGCCGCCTCGTCGGCCGCTTCGCCTTCGGGGTCGTGGACCACATAGCCGGGATCGCCGTCGACGAACAGGAAGTAGTTGGCCGTGGCCTGGACGACCCCCTTCGTTCGGGGCCACGGGTCGCGGCACTTCGCGTTCTTCTCGGCGATGTAGGCGGTGTTCGCCGCCTCCATCTCCGCCGTCGACCGCAGCAGCTCGGGATGGGTCGCGCCGACGACCTCCGGGCAGACGTAGACGAGGTCCCACGGGTCCACGCCCCAGGCGGGCCGCGTGCTCCCGGCCCGCGTCAGAATCGCCTCCTGCTCGTCGCGGTCCTTTGTGCGGCACAGCGCCCGCCCGTACGCGAGGATCCCCTGGTCCGACAGGTTGTCCGGGAACATGGGTGGGACCCCGCCATCTGTGCTCCGCGCCCGGCACAGGAACGCGGCGTCGCGTTCCGCGGGTTTCAGGTCGCCGAAGCTGGGCCGGTCATAGCAGTCCATCGACCAGCCGGTGTAGGTGAGGTGCGGGGTCTGCTCCGGGTGGATCAATGCGACGATCGGCAGTACGGCCACGGCCGCCACCGCGACGCGGATCACGCGCCGGCGCGCGGGCGGAAGGTCTGCCGGGCGGCCCTCAACGGGCAGTTCACGGGCGGTCGCCGCGATCCACACGGTGCTGACGAGCCCGACCGCGTCCATCATGACCAGCATCGCCAGATTGCCGCTGGGAATCCTCGCGAAGAGAATGTTGAGCGGGATCGCCAGCGCGTAGACGCCCACCGACAGCCACCCGGCGACCTGCGTGCCGCGGCTCCATCGGCCGTCGCGCCGCTGCCCGACGACCGTGATGATGGTCGCCGCCACTCCGCCCAGCATCAAGCCCAGTGCGACGATGTCGCCCGACCCAAGCTCTGGGAGGTCGAGTTCGTCGAGCAGTTCGTTGGCCATCCCGGCCAGCTCGACCGCGAACATCGCTCCGGCCGCCGCGCGCAGCATGCGGGACCGCCAGCGGATAACGAGCAGGTAGAGGACGTCGATCGCGGTCCATAGCGCGAGCTGGAATGCCGCGTCGACCGCGTCGGGGAGCAGCGCGATCGGATACCACAGCACGAGGGCGTACGCCACCGCCAGATACAGCAGTCGGCGCAGCGCCTTCTCTCGGCGGTCCAGCGGTCCCGGCGCGGGGGCGCGCAGGATCAGCCACAGGAGCGTGGCCTTCACCAGGGCGGCCACGAGCAGCGCCACAGTCGTCGGGGTGTCAAACCCGTCGCGCGCGTAGAACTCCGCATAGGCCGGTGGCGACCATTCGACGGCCGCCCAGAGCCAGGCGTCGCCGAGCACCAGGCCCGCGACCGCCGCCGCAAGAACCAGACCTACTAATCCAATCCTGATAATCCGCCAGGAACTATCCGAAAGCACGGAACGTGATCTTAGCGCGGCACCGCCGTACAGGCGGACACAGCGGAACGAGCGGTCCCGCCCCGCCGATCAGAGGGTGTGGAATATTCGGCGAAAAATATCCTCATATATCCGTTAATGTTATTCGTGTCTGCTTCGACATTGAGAGCCATGCCAAAAACAGGGTTAAGTTTGTTTCAGCGAACGGCCAGGCGTGGGTTCTGTGAGAGGTGTCGGCGGGCGTGACAAACGACCAGGAAGACCTGTTTCCGGACCTATGGGATAGGCGGCAAAGGCTTAACCTGTCGCCCGAAATTCCCGCTGAACCGGTCAAAAACAAACAGGCGGCCCCTGAGCTGGACACTCCCCAGACATTCGAACCGGGAACCTCCTTCCAGGTGCGTGACGCGTTCGAGAAGCTCGTCCGGCTGGACCTGCTCGGGCCATGGGGCGGTGACAGTGAGGAGCTCCCGCCCAGGACGTCGGGGCCGCGCGAGCGCTACCTGGTCGGCATGCTCGGCCCGAAGCCGTCGCCCAGGTCGGCCCGGGAGGACGCCGGCGAGCTGCCGGAGACCGAGATCGGGGTCGAGGGCGACAGCACCGACGGTGAGCTGCCGGAGGTGCTCACCCCGCAGAACCTCGGCCGGATCTGGGCCTCGTCCATGGGACTGTCGTTCGCTGTGCCCGGCGAGGTCGACGCGCTCGCGGTCACCGCCTCCTGGGGGCGTTACACCAAGACCGAGGCTGTGGCCGAGGATGCCAAGGGCAGGGTGAGCACCGTCTCCGCTTGGACGCGTAAGAGAGCGCCTCCGGGACCTCTGAGGGCCCGGGGTCCCCTGCTGCCGGAGACGAACCGGAGACCGGGACGGCGGTGGACGTCGAGTTCAACGAGGCGATGCGCTCCGTCTACGACAGGGCGCGCGCCGAGGCGAACTACCACGCCACGTACTTCCTGAGCATGCTCGCCGAGCACGGCAGCCTCGCCACGGCCCGCAAGCTCCTACACGCGCCGGCGGTGTCCGACGGCTTCGCCGCTCTCTGGGAGCGCGGGCGCCTCGACCTGACCGTCGAGGCGCTGGTCGTCCAGCCGCGCTTCGCGGACCTCTTCACGCCGGCCGAGATCGAGATCGCCCACCACCGCCTCGGCCAGTTCGGCTACCACTGCTGATTTTTAATTCGTGGAGTTACGAAGATTTGAGGACCAGGCCAGTCCCGGCCAGGCAGCCGTCGATCAGATACGGTCGGGTTGCGTCCACGGCCGTGGTGTACAGCCCTGTTTCAGTGGTTTCCGGCTGCTCGCCGCGCTTTTTCGCAAGCCCGGGACGGATGTTCCGGCGATGATCGACCCCAGCCATAGTGCCGATCTTCGATTGAGTATCGGGGCGTGCTTCGGTCTGTACGGAGGCGTTGTCCGAGTACTCGCCGAGGCGGCGCGTGCTAGGGGCGAGGCCGGTCCAGGTCGAACGCCACGCCGGCCAGGCGGATTGTGCGCACCCTCGGGTCCTTGAGCAGCTCTCGCAGCTCGCGGACCGAGCTGAGCTGGTCCACATAGCCGTAGGCGAGCCCGGCCTCGGCCGCCTTGTGCAGCCGGTTCAGGGACAGGTCGAAGGAGCGCAGGTTGGCGTTGTCGTGGTCACGCAGCAGGCCGGCCCAGTTGCGGAACTGCGGCAGGCTGCCACCGCACATGTCATCGGTCATGTCGCCGCCCTTGCCGTGGTCCAGCGCGTCGGTCCAGTAGTCGAAGCCCCAGGTGATCGGGAGGGAGCCGGGTCTGCGCTCGTACACGACCCGTTCGGCGCAGGAGCGGTACTGCTTTACGAACGCCTTCAGGTCGGCCTCGCCGAGCGGCTGCTCGAACTCCACCACCGCCAGCGCGCTGAGGTCGGCGGGCAGTCGGGCGAGCACCGCGCGCACCTCGTCCTTGGCCGTCAGCGTGGTGCCGACGTTGAACAGGGACTGGGAAAGCCTGGTGTTGGCGGTGTGGCCCAGCGGCAGGCGTCGCACGCGGCCGAAGAAGTCCTGACTGATCGTGTACGACTCGCTCCCGACCGGCCAGGCTCCGGCAGGCCCCATGGGACGCGCGGTCACCTCGAACGACATCGATACGGGTGTGGTCTGGCAGCAGGAGTCGATCGTCGCCATATAGGCCGGGCTGTAGATCTTGAAGGCGGTGCCGAGCACGGCCTGCATGCGGCGTTCCCGGTCGCCGCGGGTCTGCACCAGGGACGAGCCCTCGGTCGCGGCCACCGCGAGCAGCGCCAGCACGGCCAGGACGATGGCGACCGTCCTGAACAGCCCCCGCCGGACCGCACGCCGGGTGCGCTTGGGGTCGAAGTCCGGCAGGTCTGGCATCTCAGGCATGTTCATTGGTTCTCCCCATAAAGGTCGGCGAAGGCGGCTCTCGCCCGCCACACCGCAGTTTTGATCGAGTTGTGCGACCTGCCGGTCATCGCGGCCACCTCCACCATCGAGAAGCCCTCGAAGTAGACCAGCGTGAGTAGCCGGCACTGCTGCTCGGGCAGCCGCTCCAGCGCGTCGCGCACGTCCAGCGATTCCACGTGAAGCGGCGGCACGCCCAGCTCGTCGGGGTTCGGGAGGGCCAGCTCGCGGTGGCTCCTGCGTACGTGATCCACCAGGGCGTTACGCGCGATCGTGAGCAGCCACGCCGCCGCGTTCTCCCCCCGCCAGCCGAGCAGTGCCCTGGTCGCCTTGATGAACGTCTCCTGCGCCAGGTCCTCGGCGAGATGCGGATCACGGGTCCTGCGCAGGAGGAACCCGCACACGAGCGGCCAGTGCTCGCGGTACAGCTCCTCGATGATGTCGCCCCCCGAACGGTTTCGATTGGAGTGCCATGCCCCTGACCCTGAAGGAGATCGAGGCGCTGCCCGCCGACCCTGAAGCGCTGAAGAAGCGGGCCCTTGAGGCGATCCGCAGAGACAAGGACGCCGTCGGTCCGGCGGAGGAGTCCCTGTCGCGCACCTTGGCCTCGCTCCTGTATGAACTGCCCGCCTCCCCACAGGTGCGCGGCGCCGCCTACCGGGCGCTGGCGACGCTGCCCGGGGTGCGGGTCGAAGGCCGGAGCACCGACCCGCGGGGGCGCTCGGGTGTCGCCGTGATCTTCCTGATACAGGGCGACCGAACCCCCCGGATCAGGCTGATCATTGACCCCGACACCTCCAAGGTGCTGACCTTCGAGGTCGCAGGCGTGCCGGAGAAGGGGGTCAACGTGGTGCTGGAGTCCGGTTGGACCGACACCAAGCCATCCCCGCCCTCGACCGAGTGACGGCCACCGGGCTGACCAGTGCGGCACCGCCTGGGGTCTGGCCGGCGGCGGTGTGGACCTCGCGGGCCGCGACGCCCCGTGCCTACGACTGGAAGGCCCACGCGTCCCGGGGAATCACGTATGTTATGGCTCCTTGAGTAGGCGGAGAACAGGCGTGCCGGGAGTACGCGGCCATCAACGGCCTGCTGTCGCTACTCCGAGCCGCCGACCCGCACCCCTAGTTCGCTTCCCGCTGGTCAGCGAGCCTCGGTCTTCCTTCTCCTCCGAACACAGCTCGTGCCGGATGGACCCGATCTGTGTACCGGTGAAGAGATCTACCAGCGTCCGCGCTGCTTGCCGGATGTCGGCATGGTCCCGTAGCGAACCGTCCGCCGGGATCGGGACGCGACTGCTTCAGCGGAGGGTCTGTGTGCCGATGACGGACAGCAGGTTCAGCTTGTCGTGGCTCTCGCTGCCAGGAATGGCGGTGTAGACGAGCAGCGAGTGGGCCTGGTCGGGGTCGACCAGTCTCTGGCACGTCAGCTCCAGGGCTCCGACTTCGGGGTGGATGAAGTGCTTGACCGCGCGGGGGCGTATCCCGATCTCGTGGGCGTCCCACACTCGCCGGAACTCGTCGCTGCGGGCGAGGAGCAAGTCAGCGAGGTGTGCGGCTCGGGATTCGGGGCCGCGGAGGGTGACAATCTCGCGCAGCCCCGAGGTGAACATCCGGGTGAGGAACGGATGTTCTTCGGGCGCGTAGAGCTGCCGGGCGGCTGGATCGGTGAACCACCGGTACCCCATGCTGCGGGCGGGCCCGGTGTATCGGGTCGTGTCGCCGGTGAGCGCGACGCCCGTTGAGGTCTGCCGCAGGGTCTCGCCGAGCTCGGTGACGATCTCCGCGGGAGTGTCGTTCAGGCGGTCGAAAATGCGCAGCAGGCCGGGGCTGATGTGCTCGCTGACTTCGCCGCGGGCGGGCGGGTTCTGTCCCGCGAGGCGGAACAGATGGTCTCGCTCGTCGAGCGAGAGGTGCAGGCCCTGGGCGATCGAGGCGAGCATCTGGCTCGACGGCCGCGGTCCGCGTTCTCGCTCAAGGCGGGAGTAGTAGTCGGTCGACATGTGGCACAGCGTCGCGACTTCCTCGCGCCGTAGCCCGTTTGTCCTGCGACGGGGACCGCGCGGGAGGCCGACGTCCTCGGGTTGCAGCACCTCCCGACGACTTCGGAGGAACTCCGCCAGCCCGGCGCGATCGATCATGGCATTCCCTCCACTCGCGGTGCTGCTTCGTTTCTATCGTCCTCGCGCGACGGCAACCACGGACCGTTGATCCCCCTCTCCGAGGTCTCCGAGCGGATGAGTCCGCATCCGTGGATCGGCAGTCCCTGGAACATCCACGCAGCGTCCGGGACCGTGGATCCGAGACGACAACACAAGGAGCAGAGCAATGTCGCGTCAAGCAATCGACATCACCATTCCGGACCTGTCCGGAAAACGCGCGCTCATCACCGGGGCCAGCGACGGAATGGGACTGGGAATGGCCGCGCGACTCGCCGCAGCCGGCGCAGACGTCCTCATGCCCGTCCGCAACCCCCGCAAGGGCGAGAACGCGATCGCCAGGATCCGCCAGAGCCTCCCGAACGCGAAGGTCTCGCTGCGCAGTCTCGACCTGTCGTCGCTCACGTCGATCGAGGCCCTCGGAGATGCTCTCCGCGAGGAGGGGCAGCCCATCCACATCCTGATCAACAACGCAGGTGTGATGACCCCGCCGAGCCGGCAGACCACAGCGGACGGCTTCGAACTCCAATTCGGCAGCAACC
Organism: Streptosporangium sp. NPDC005286; assembly: GCF_040607515.1. Taxonomy (NCBI): domain Bacteria; kingdom Bacillati; phylum Actinomycetota; class Actinomycetes; order Streptosporangiales; family Streptosporangiaceae; genus Streptosporangium; species Streptosporangium sp. NPDC005286. Next base: position 124,875 of record NZ_JBEXGU010000004.1, read on the forward strand.
ACCTCGGCCACTTCGCCCTCGTCGGCCGCATCCTCCCGCTGCTGCGCGCCGGCCACGCCCGCGTCACATCGCAGGTCAGTATCGCCGCGAACCGCGGCGCCATCAACTGGGACGACCTGAACTGGGAACGCGGCTACAACGCCATGCGCGCCTACCAGCAGTCCAAGATCGCATTCGGGCTCTTCGGTCTCGAACTGGACCGCCGCAGCAAGACCTACGGATGGGGCATCACCAGCAACCTCTCCCACCCCGGAATAGCCCCCACCAGCCTCCTCGCCGCCCGCCCCGAGCTCAGCCGCGACAAGGACACCGGCGGCGTCCGCCTGATCCGCGCGCTCTCGACCCGCGGCATTCTCGTCGGCACCGTCGAGACCGCGATGCTGCCCGCGCTCATGGCCGCGACCGACCCCGACGCCAAGCCCGGCGCACTCTATGGACCCAGGGGCCTCGGCAACCTCGGCGGCCCACCCGCCGAACAACGGATGTATTCCCGGCTACGCGGCACGGACGACGCCGAGCGCATCTGGCAGATCTCGGAGCGGCTCACCAAGACCACCGTTCCGACCACTTGACCAACGCCGAGGCCCTCTTCTCCGGCTGCCGGACGGGGAGGGCGATGCCAGATACTTTTCTATTTCGCGGTGAGCGGGTACCGCTAGGCCGTGGCTGGTGACCGCATCGACTGCAGATGTTTCCGCCGCAGTGATCCGGTGCTTGGACAGACCGACGTCAGGCTCAAGCTCTGAGACGGGGCGCTGGAGAGGCTTGCCACCTGGACCCAGGTTGCGTCCACGGCCGTGGTGTACGGCCTCGTTGCAGCGGCTTCTGGCTGCTCGCCGCGAGAGGGCCGGACGGCACACGGCGTGTCCGGCTCAGTTGAAGACGGAGACGCGGGTGCGGTGGTGCCGTGGTGTGTCGATTTCGTCGATCACCGCCACCGCGAGGTCCGCATAGGACAGCTGCGCTGATGCCGATTGCGGCACGGTTTCTCCTCCGATCCGGTAGCGGCCGGTTCTGGGACCCGTCGATTCCAGCAGCGCGGGCGGGGTCAGCATGAGCCAGTCGACCGCGGTGTTCCCGGCCGCCCGGAGCCGGTCCAGACCGGCCGTGTGCGCGATGGCGAACGGCCGGATCTCAGCCGGGAAGACCGAGGGATCGTCCATCACCAGCTGCCCATGGGCGTCGTGGAGGTTCGCGAACAGTCCGACCAGAACGAGCCTGGGCACGCGCGCTTCCGCCAGACCGTGCAGCAGTGCGTCGGCCGCCTTCACGAAGAACTGCGGGTCGAGGTCGGCGAAGCCCTGCTCCGGGCCGGAGAACGGACTCACCGCCTGAACCGCGGCGTCATGGCCGGGCACGATCGAGGAGATCGCCGCCACGTCTGTGACGTCGCCCCGCACCACGCGGACGCCGTCTGCCTGAATGTCGCGGTACCTGTCCGGATCCCGGACCACGGCCGTGACGCGATGTCCGCGCTCACGTGCCTCAGCCGTGATCGCCCGTCCCGCCCGGCCCCCCGCCCCGAAGATGACGATGCCGCTCATGTCGCTCCAATCCGGCCGCGTATGTCGCCGCCGGACAGAACGGTATCCAGGAGATACTGGTTACCTCAAAGATACTGGGATAGCCTCGCGCTCATGGTCGAACCCCTGGACCCGCAGATGTTCGACCCCGTGTGCCCGTCCAGCGCCATGCCGATACGGATCGGCGACAAGTGGACCGCGATGGTCGTACTCTGTCTCGAAGGCGGCCGGCGGCGGTTCAACGAACTGCGGGGACCGCTGCGCGGCATCACCCCGAAAGTGCTCACCCAGACCCTGCGGGCGATGGAACGCGACGGTCTGGTCACCCGCACCGCGTACGACGAGAACCCACCCCGGGTCGAGTACGAACTGACAGCGCTGGGGCGCAGCCTGCTGACCCTCATCGCGGCCGCACGCGCCTGGAGCAGGGAGCACCTCCCCGCGCTCTTCGAAGCCCGCGACGCGCACGACTCCTCACCCGGCCCATCAGCGCTGAGAATCGCTGAGACGGGCGAAGTGATCCGGTGACGTTTGGCCGATCAGGCGCGGTCGTGGAGAGTGACCTGGTAGCCGTCGGGGTCGGCGAAGGTGAATGTCCGACCGAAGGGGCCGTCGATCGGTGCGGAGACGATGGTGTGACCGTCGGCGACGAGAGCATCGTGAATGGCCTGGACGTCTGTGGCGTGGAGCCAGATCGCGGCACCGATGCCGGGCTGAGTAACGGATGCGAGATCGGTGCCGGGAACGACGTCGCGGAGTGCGAACGCGATCGGCTTCGTCTCGAAGACGACCGCGTGCGGAGGTCCGGCCTGCGAGCGGACGAGGCCGAGGTACTGCTCGTAGAACGCCTGCGAAGCGTCGAGGTCGCGCGCTTGGAGCGAGATGAAGTCGGGGCCGGTGGCGGGCATGACAATACTCCTTCTTTGCGTGTCAGCTTCCTGACACAGGTCAATCTATGTCAGAATACTGACATGAGTCAAAACGATGTCGGCGTCGACCTGGAGACGTCACTGGGCTACCTGCTGAAAGAGGCGTCGAGCGCCCTCCGCGCAGCCATGGAGGAGGTGCTGCGGCCGCTCGGGATGAGCGTGACGCACTACTCCTGCCTCGAGCTGCTGGCTCAACGACCGGGCTTGTCGAACTCCGAGCTCGCGCGGGGCGCGTTCGTGACACGGCAGACGATGAACGTGCTGCTCCAGGCCCTGGAACGAGACGGCTACGTGACCAGGCCTGCGGAGGCGCCCGTCGGGAAGGTTCTTCCCACGCGGCTCACGCCTCGCGGCCGACGGAGCCTCGAGAAGGCGACCGTAGCGGTCCGGTCCGTCGAGGTCAGAATGCTGGCCGGCATGACAGAGACCGAGCAGTCAGAAGCGTTCCGGATCCTGCAGAGCATGATCCATTCCCTGCGCGATGGCAACGACGGTGCATAGCTCGTTCCCCGGCGCACGTGTCGTTGCACCCGGATGAGAACACGCCGCCGGAGATCATGTCGTCAACGGATGCGAGGCCGGGAGCGCTTCAGGTGATCAGGCGGCGGGCGTTCGCGGCGTAGACCTTCTCGATGACGCCATGTGGCAGGTCGAGCGCCGATATGTGCCAGCGCCCGTTGGGTGGTGGATCCTTCGGCGAGTAGGGGAAGTACTCGTCAGAGGTTTCGATGAAGCGGAAGTACGTCTCGTAGGTCGCCTGCCGGAGCTGCAGCTGATCGGTGCCGAACAGGACCCGGTCGGGATGGCGCAGGAGGAGCGCGCGCGTCCGGCGCGGCTGACGGCCGAGTTCGGCGATGCGTGCGGCGATGTCGATATGGAAGTTGGGGTAGGTGTCCAGCATCCTGCCCACCCATGAGAGATCCTCCGCGTGACAGCCGGCGTGCAGGCCGATGAAGGTCGTCTCCGGGTGGGCCGCGACCAGGGCCTCCAGCGCTGCCATCAGGCGTGGGAAGCGAGGGTAGCGGTCGGCGGCGAATGACCACTCCGGGTGCCTGAGAAGCTCCTCCAGCCGTTCGTTGCGCTCGTCGACGGGATCGAAGAACGCGACAGGGTCCGCGGTGTGGATCGCGACCGGGATCGCCAGTTCCGCGGCCTTCTCCCAGAGCGGCGACAGGCGTGGGTCGTCGGGGAGCACCAGGTCCCCGTCCCCGTCACGGACGGACAGACCGAGGTCTTTCCATACCTTCAGTCCACGCGCGCCGCGGGCCACCGAACGGGCCAGATCGCGGGCGAGCCGCTCACCCGGCCGAGGAACGGTCAGCGCGGTCCAGTCCACATGACAGAACGTCATGAACTCGTGGGGATGGCGGCGGTCGTAGCGGTCGAGGTTCGCTTCCAGCTCCTCGCCCCAGCGGCCATCGAAGTTGATCATTGTGGCTATGTTGCAGCCGGTCATCATGTCGATCAACCGTGGGACGTCGGGTACCGCCCACGTGCCGCCGGTGAGCCACCGTCCCAGGTGTGCGTGCGCGTCGATCGCGGGATGAGCCGCTCTGGCAGGGCCGATGCCCTCGGCCCGCAGCCGGGAACGGGGACGGTAGTCCCGCAGTGGGAGATTCTCCAGGTCGGTCCGCTCGCGCATGTCGTCCGTTCGCCGATCGCTACAGCCGTGACCACGCCCGGCGGATCCTGGCGTAGTCGTCGGGCGTGAACGCCTCGCCTGTGGTGTCCAGGTGCGTGCCGTACAGCAGGCTCGGCACGCCGAGCTCCGGCTGCAGCTCCATGTACTCCCTGAACGCCGTGAGGGAGGGCATCGGATAGCCGTTGGTGTCGATCAGCCAGCCTGGATCGGCGATGCGGGCCATGGCCGTGCTGTGCCTCGCCTCCGTCGCGACGGAATCGGGGAAGACCGACCAAGGGCTGATGCGCACCATGTCCTGCACGTCGGCGAGGTAGGGGTTGGGTGACTGCCCGCTAAGCAGGGCATCCGGTTTGACCTCTTTAGCGGCTTCGTAGAGGAGGGAGAGATATGCGTGTGCCGCCTCTATCCCGAAGAGCCGGCCCGACCCCTCGGGGAACGCCATGCCGTAGCTGCCCGGTGTCGCGGACAGGTGGTCGATCTTGAGTCCGTCGGCGTTGAGACCTTCGCGGCCTAGCAAGGCCCTGACCTGCTTGACGATGCGTTCGCGGACCGCGGGCAGGGTGGCGTCGACGGTCAGCTTCGTTCCCGGGGGCAGGGCGTTGAGCGGGATGTTGCCTTGGGGCGTCTTGGCTCGCCTGCCTGGGCGATTCGGCCTGCCAAGGCTGCCATCCGGAACGTGCGTGATGCACTGCTGGGCGGGAATGCCCTCGGTGTCCCACGGGCTCCACCACAGCAGTACGCGCCTGCCGAGGCGGTGCTGGCGATCGATGAAACCGCGAAGATCGGGCCAGCGGCCGACATCGACGTTCTTGAGGCCGCCGGCCTGAAACCACCGGGCGTCGATGGTCAAGGTGCCCCAGGGGAGGTCGTGGGCGTCGAGCGTCTCGATCAGGTCGCGGTAAGCGGTCTGGGTGCACAGCATGTACGCGGCGTTGTCCTGCGGCCGCTCGGGAGTGCTGCGGACCCGGAACAGATCGGCCTGATAGCACTGGTGGCCCCAGCCGCACACGATCGGCCGGCTCCACCAGCTCGGCTGGTCCCGGCGAGGCTCCTGCACCAGCCCGGAGGATCGCAGCACGCCGGCATAGTTGGCGACGGCCTGCTCCGCCGTGGCGCCCCGCACGATGACCATGCGCGGCGTGGTGAACGTGCCATGCAGGCGGCGGGCGCCCCAGCCGTTGACGGCGAATGCGAAATCGCGCCCGCCGAGGTACTCGAAATCGGAGAAAAGATACTCTCCCGGTTCCACCGCCAGGCCGAAGGCCAGCCATTCGCGGTCCGGCTCCGCCGCGACGGCGAAACAAAGCAGGCCAGGGTTGGCGATAAGGTTCCCGCCGCAATAGTCCGTGTCTCCCGTGACGCTGACCAGCGCGTACTCGAACGGCTCGAACTCTCTGCGCCCGTGGTAGTTCGGCTCCGGAGAGAAAACCCGCCGGAATGCCACTTCCGATCCGGTGGAATACTCCCGCGCTGCGGTGCGGCCCCGGTCGACGAGATGCATGGTGCGGGTCGAGTACGGCTGGTGGTCGCTTTCGGGTATCGAGTCGAAGAAACGGATGGAGTCCAAAGGCCCCTCGCCCTGGATCTCGGCGTGGAACTCGAGATGCTCGGCATAGACGTCGAGGTGGTATCGCTTGTTCCACAGGGTGCTCTTGGCGGTCCAGCTCAACCTTTCATGGCTGCCCTTGTCCGCGATGCCTTGCCAGGTGACCGACACATTACGGTCATACGCTTCAAGCGTGTCGACATTGATCTCGAGTCGCAGGCATTGAGTAAAGGTCGCCAGGTCGATGTACGTGGCGGGCACTTCCGGATCGGTCCTGATCCGCCAATGCGGACGAGAGAGCTCGATCATCTTTTCCATGTTCCCGCCTCGCGCCAATACGGATGAGGGTCGGCGTGGACGGCGCGCCCGAATTCAAGGGCGGCTCGATGGTCAAGGGAAAGTAAACCATACGGGCATGCACGCCGAAAGACAGCGGACCTGCCGTTCCGTGCCTGTTTACGAGCTTGTTCTGGCCAGATACAGAACAGTCACGTAGTTCTCCACGACATCGCCCCCGAATCCCTCGTCCACCAGCGTCTCGATGTCCTTCAGTAATGCGACCCTGCGGTTCAGGGGCAGGTCGCTGATCTCGGTGAAGGTGGCGAAGAGGCCGGTGAGCCGTTTGCTGCCGAGCCGCATCGACCAGCGTATGTCCTCTACTCGGATCTCATCGAAGCTCCTGGCGAACTCCTTGACCCAGGCCTCGTGATCGAGCGCTCCCGGCTTGCCGCCTCCGCCCCTGCCGAGGGAGTGACGCTGGAAGAGGCCCTCCAGGGCGTGCCTGAACGGTGTCTCCCTTTCCGGATCGGCGTCCCGGAACACCGTCCACCATGCCGCCATCCAGGCTCCGCCGCGCAGCGTTCGCGCGATCTTCGGTAGTGCGACGTCCAGATCCAGCCAGTGGAGGCTCGTCGCCGCGACCGCCAGGTCGAACTCCTCGTCCGCCGGCGACAACTCCTCGAAGTCCGCTTCGATGACGGTCAGCGGCCGTCCGGTGAAACGCTCCCGCAGACGCTCTGCCAGGTTCGCGCCCAGCTCGACGGCGACGACCTCCGCACCCGCGTCGAGCAGTTCGCCGGTCGCTTGCCCTGTACCGGGTCCGATCTCCAGAACCCGTCGCCTGGGTCCGAGCCCACAGGTTTCGGTCAACCTCCCGAACAGGGCGGGAGGATAGCCGGGCCTGACCGCGTGATAGGTGTCGGCGTCGGCGTCGAAACTCCATCTGCGCCGTAAGCGGTCATCGTGGTCGGCCACGTCGCTCCAGCTCTCCTCACCGGGGTAGACGGGGCGGTGGCGAGCGCCAGAGCTTGACCTCGGCGATCTGGCCCTTGAGGACCCGCTGGTCGGCATCCGGCCAGGCGCCGATGCTCAGCCCGAAGGGCCACTCGATGCCGTTGGCCGGCCCAAGCCGCCGGTAACCGTCGGCCACGAGGTCACCGTTCAGGAACAGGGCCATCACCCCGTCATCGGTGTACATGAACGTGATCGTGGCCCAGGTCCCGAGCGAGACGAGAGCCGGCCGGCTGCCGATCCCGTACCAGTTCAGGTACCTGTAGACACCCGCGCCGAGCGCGCCGTTCGCCTCCACGTACACCGCGAACGACAGGTATCCCTCGATGAGGGTGCGACGGTGCCCCAGCTCGTCCAGCCGGACGACCAGCTCGGTGCGGACCCCACCGGGACGGGCGAGCGTTCTCGACGGTGGCACGAAGATCCGATCTCGGACGCCATCGAAGACCGCGGCCTGCGGGCCGTTCCCGTCGCCGTGCTGCCAGGCGCTGTAACCGTCGTTGCCATGACCGGAAAAATCGCGCGCGTCCGGCTCCGCGTAGCGATGATGGAGCACGAGCTCGAACACGTTGCCATCGTTCATGGCCACCAGTCCATGATGTCTCCCAGAGCCTCCGCGGTGGCGTGAAGTCCTGCCGCCCCGTCCAGACGCGCGATGACCTGGAGCAGACCGGGGAGGCTTTCCAGGATTTCGTGGCGGGGCCTGGTCGTGAAGTCGCCGACCGTGGCCTCGAATTCGGCTTCGAGCTCCTCCTTGGAGCGTTGTCCCGGTGCGAGCAGGATCTCCAGACGTGCCCGCACCCGGGCTTGCGTGTCCGTCAAGGCGTCGATGCGGCCGGTCACCTCCTCAGTGCGAGAGCCGGCGGAGGGAAGCAAGGTCATGAGGCCTCTGGCTCTCAGGCGCTCGATGGGCATCTCGTCGCAGGCCTGAAGCGCTGCCGCCACATCCCCAGCCGCTACCAGCGCTTCCACGGCCGCGAGCAATGCCACCGACCGTTCGCTGTCCTCCTCCAGCTCCAGCGCCACGGTCATCGCCGCGGTGGCCAGGGCAGCCTTGTGGCGGGTGGGCGCCGCCTGTGCGGCCCGGGCGAGCACCGGCACCTGCGAGACGTCGTGGAGGCCCTCCACGATCGTGAACATCTCGCGGACGACCGCGTCCCCGGCGGCGGTGTCCATCCTGTTCGCCGCCAGCGCGAGAAGCTCCACGGTCCAGGCCGGGTACGGCAAGCCCCTGGCCAGCCGCGATGCCTCCACAGGGTCTCCGTGTCGCGCCTCCGCTCGGGCGATCTCCAAGGCCAGCGCGGGCCGCCAGTGCCTCTCGAGCGTCGCCAGCACATCGGTTGCCCGCTCACGCTCGCCCAGCGAGCAATGACGTATTCCGCACGCGACCAGCACGGCCGAACGCGCCTCAGGATCTTCGAGCCCGTTCGCCACCTCCCTCAGCAGGTCAAGTGCCACCGACGGCAGATACGCGGAGGTCCGGCTGAGCAGCCCCGCACGGCCGATCGTGTGCGGCGACTCGGCCAGGTCCGACAGGAGCCGGATCGCGATCTGCTCCCCGCCCGCGGCCCCGACGTGCTCGGCGACGGCGAGCATCGCCTCGCCACGGGGCCGGGGATCGACGATCAGCGTCAGCAGGCCTTCGATATGCTCCCCGCCGAGGCGAGCGACGACAGGGGCCGCCGTCACGAGCAGTTCCTCCCGATGCTCGTCCCCCTCGACCCGCGCGACCGCGTCCAGGATCGCCTGGAACGAGCCATCCGGCGCCGTGGCGATCACAAAGGCCGCTCGATACGTGGTGTCGGAGATCGCGTCGGCCGCCGTCAGTAGTGACGCCCCAGCAGTCCCTGCTCCCGGCTCTGCCCCCGTCGTCGCCACGTCGAGGGCACTGCCGAAGGCCGCCCACGCGGCGATGGCATCGCGGCGGTCGCCGATGTTCTCGCCCATCTCCACGGCCGCCGTCGCGAGACGGTCCTTCTCCGTGCCCGCCGCGCCGGCCACGGCGAGGGCGAGCAAGTGCGCCCGCCAGTACCGTTCGGCAGGGCCGGCCGACCCTGGCGGCACGTCGTCGATCGCGTCGAAGCCCGCCTGCCCCAGGAGTTCCGCGGCGAAGTGACGGCGGCGGAGATACTCCTCGACGAAGCTCGCGCCCGCCTGCCAGTTCTCGTGCCGTGCCGACGCCTGGTTCAGGCTCGACCGGTGGCGAGCGGGCAGGGACTGCAGGCCCTCTTCGGAGTCCAGCATCCTGTAGGCGACGAGTTGATAGAAGTCATCGGTCAGCGATTGGATGATCGCCAGCAGATCGCCGCGCAGGTCACCGGAGATCAGGGGATACAGCCGGCGCAACTCGCCGAGGCGCCAGTACCCGTCGGGCACGGCCCGCACCGCTGCGAGCGCCTCGCGTTCCGCCTCGTCGCGCAGTTGGCCGGGTACGACCTCGATGAGCCGGGTGAGCGTCTCCGCCCGCTCCTCGGCGGTGGGAATCTGGCGGGCCCAGGCGAGGCCCTCCGCGGCGGTGAGATTGCCGTTCTGCACCAGGACCGGCCACAGGATCGCCGGCGTGGTCGCGGCCATGCTGTTGAGCGATGCGAGGATGAGCGCGCCGCGTACCTGCTCGGCACTGCCCGGCGGACGGCTGCCGCCCGCCCCGGAAAGTCGCCCGGCGCCCGCGCGGGCCGCGTTCCGGGCGATGCCGATGTCGCGGCGATACCCCTCGAGCTGGCCCGTCCTGCGGTGGACGGCGAACCAGGTGTTGACGCGCCGCGCCCCTTCCAGCCACGACAGCTTCAGTACGGCACGCATGTCGTCGGAGCGGCCGGCCAGGTTGAGGTGTTCTACCAGGTGCCGTAGCCCGTACCCCTCGTCCAGCTGCGCTGAGGCACCCTCGCGCAGCACCGGCATTCCAGCGGAGATGCCGCCCCACTCGTTCAGATAGCGGTCGGCGAGCCGCGAGTGCGCGGATCTGGTCGAGCGCGCCAGCCGATTGGCCGACAGCCGCTCGGCCGCCGTCAGCTGGCCTGGGTCGACGTTGCCGTGGAGGAACTCCCGCAGGCTGTCATGGAAGGTCCGGTAGCGGTTCTCCTCCTCGCCTTCCTCCACCTGGACGAAGGGCCGCCAGTCGTCTTCCAGGAGACCTTCGACCTCATCGGCCGACGTGCCGGTGATGTCGGCCAGCAACCGCGCGGGGAGCGGCTCGGCGATCGCGGCGAGCATGGCCAGGACGGGCAGGTCGAACCGGGACCAGCGCTCCTGGTGCCGCCCCTGCCACTCGTGCCAGAACTGGGCGTAGTAGTGCCAAAGGCCGGTGGGCAGGAGCGCGACATCCGCGGGTGAACGCTGCCCTCGGGCTATCTCCGCGAGGACATAGTGAAGGTAGATCCACACGCCGCCGGACTTGGCGAGCAGGGTGTCGATGAAGACCTCCACTGAGACCCCGGCGGCCTGCAACCGCGGAGCCAGCTCGGCGGACCTCGCCATTCGCTCGAGGTAGTCCTGGACGTCGCGCATGTTCCCCTCGCCCTCCGCTTCTATCGTGATCACGACGCGAGGGACGTCGAGGCGCAGTGGCACCAGAACGGGACGCTGCGACGCCACGACGTACACGCCTGCGGGCAGCGACGCGGGCAGGCCGAGCGGGTTCTGGCCGACCACGGGCGTGGTCTCGTTGAGGCCGTCCACGACGAGGACGATCGGTTCACCGGGACGAAGCTCGTCGCGACGCGCGGCGACCTCGAAGAGCAGGTCTCGCATGAAGTCCGGGCGACCCGCCGATGGCGGCAACACCCCGCCCACCGCCAGGGTCTCCAGGTCCCACGCCGTGATGAGCTGGGAGCTCAGATTGCGTACGGCGACCGCGACGTCCTGCGGGTCCGGCATCAGTCTGACGAAGTGGTGAGCATAGCCGCGCGTCCGGGCCAGCCAGGCCAGAAACGTGCTCTTGCCCATTCCCGCGTCGGCCTCCACGATCAGGTATCCCCGGTCGTGGCCGCTGATATGGCGATCGATCGCCGCGACCAGCCATTCACGTCCGGTGAACGTGTCGAGCTCCTGGTAGAGCGCGCCGGGGCTGAGATAGGCGTCGATGAGGCGTTCGTACCGGCCGATGAAGAAGGTGTTGCCGTCTCCGGTGACGAGGAGGCTGTTGATCGCGTCGCCCCCGATGGCGATGCTGCGATCGCCCTCGGCGACGACTCCGATGGAGTCCTCCCCTGCGACCACGAGAGTCACTCGTTCTTTTCGGCAGGACTCGGGCCGTCACCGGTGAAGATCGTGCCGTGCACATTGCCGCCGACCGCGGCCGATCGGTGTCCGGAAGCGATGACTGTGGTCACCGTCGTCCCGGCGGCGACGCCTTGCTGCCACAGCCGCGCGATGTCGTCCCTGAGCGCCGGGTCGCCGGCCAGCAGCTTCTCCAACTGCCAGGCGAGTGCGCTGCGCGCGCCCTCGCTGTCCGGATGCTCGGCGACGTCCTCCGCCGCTTCCTGCGCCGCGGGACGCTCGGCGATGTGGCCGCCGAGTCGTTGCCAGAGTTGCACGGCGTGATCCCACGCGGCCTCACCGAACTCGCCGGCCGCCTCGGCCGCCGCCGTACCGGCCTTGCCGAGCAGCGATCCGAGAAACGGGGCCAGAAACGCGGTGATCTGTGCGAGGTCCATATCCATCTCCCGGCGTGCTCCGGTCAACGGGGTGCCTCTGTAAATTAGCCTAGTTCGCAGGCTGACGCGAGAAGTGACGCAAAGTCAGGAACCGCGAGCCTCGATCTCGAACTCCGATATGTTGCGTCTGCCATTCTTGACGGCGGAACTCCTGCTAAAGGACATCCGAAATGTGTCGTGGGCCAGACTATTCGCTGCTCGTGATCTCTATCATCACGCGAGCCCTCGAAATCCTGGCCGATACTTCCCGGACACGCCCAGACCTGCCTGGGAGATCACACGGAAGATCTGGGAGAAACCTCGACCAAGGGCGTCGACAACCCCTGCGGCCACGGGAAATAAGGCGGAAGAAGGCGATACGTCGGTGCTACCCTTCCGGGGGTCGGCCGCGGGACTTCGGTGCGACTTCCGGGACCCGCCTTTGAAGCGATGATTCGCAGCTCGTGCCCCCATTCCCCGGCCGACTCCGTACATGACCCCCGGAGGCGGCGATCGAGACTCGCATCGAGACCAGTGCGGATCTGATCGCCGCCGAGGACGTCCTGCTGTTCGTGAACGCGGCGATCACCTCCACCGGCCAGCGTGAGTTCCACTCCGGCGCGGAGGAGCAGAGACTCTCGCTGGACTTCCTGCACGACTACCTGAACGGCGAGCTGATCTACCACTACGCGATGCTCAGCGGGCCGGTGCCCGATTTCCGGGCCCGTATCGTGGACGCGACGGTGCACTCGCTCGCCGACCTGCGCGTGCGGGCCCGTCGGCAGCAGGACGAGTGGGCGGCCTTCCACGACCGGGTCATGGCGGGCGGGCTGCTGGACGCGGACTACACCTACCAGCGCGTCTACGAGCTGGGCGGGTATCGGCTGTCCCGCTTCCTGCCGCCCTTCGAACGTCGGCGTGAGAACCACATCGGCGAGCTCATCACCGACGGCGCCGGCCGGCTCGCGTACCTCAAAACGTTCCGTCTGTCGGAGAACCAGATCCGCCGCGGTCATCTGCTGACCCGGCTCGCCGCGGCCGACTGGAACCTGGCCGACACCGCCGTCATGCTCGGCGTGACCGAGCCTCAACTCGGCCTGCGCATCGAGGCCGCGGGCTTCGGCCACCTCCTCCGCCAGGACGTCCTCGACCACTACCGAGCTCGGGTCCGCCGCGCCGGTCGGTGACCGCACCGGATGAATCGCCCCGAGTTTTACCGAGGCCCTCCTTCGGACCCACTTCCACCAGGTCGGCCGGTGAACCAGCCGTGGGCCGGGTCGAGCGCGGCCTTCGGGATGGCGGCCCGCGCCCCGGCCCCTGGCCGTGTTCGGACGACCTCCGGCGGCAGGGGCTCGACCGTTCGGGGGAGGTCACGAGGTGTGGTGTCCGCTCCCGCCCTTGCGGAGGATGTCGTCGATCCTTCTGCCCTCCACCTCGGTGACCCCTTCCGCGCCGAGGGGGACGCCCAGCGCTTCGGCGAGGGCCCGGTGGTGGACGTCGATGACCGCTTCGATGAGCGTCGCGAACTCCTCCAGAGCGCCGCGCGCGCGGCGCCACGCCACGAGGAGGACGCAGGCTCCGGCGATGAGGGCGGGCCACCAGAAGATCCCGGCGAGCAGGTACAGGCATCCCCACCCGGCTAGGGTGACGGCTTCGGAGAAACCGATTCGCGCGTCCACGACGGATCGGCGCACCTCGTCGCCGACGAGCAGCCAGAGGCGGGGCCAGGCCGCCGCCGCGTCGAACCAGTACTGCGCCCGGATCCGTGCCTCGACGAGCCGCACCCGGTCGCTCATCCAGGTCGGCCGCTGCGGCAGGTACGCCTCCACCACGGTGACGCCGTCCCGTTTGGCCGCCCGCAGTGCCCGCCTGCGGCGGCTCCCTCCGCTCGACGCCCCGGCGCGCAGCCACACCCGTTCGACCACCCGGCCCAGCTCGCCCGCCGTGGTGCCCGCGACGCCTGCGGCGAGCAGCGCCAGCCCGGCCTCCACCACCGCTCGGACCGGACGGTCGCGCCAGCCGCGGACGAGCCCGTCCGCCCACACCGTCAGCCGGCCGACGTCGAGGGCCTGGTCATGGCCCAGGTGGAAGCCGGCCGCCGCCACGGTGACCAGCAACAGTCCGGGCAGCAGCACCGCGGTGAACCAGCGGCCGCTGACGTGCTTGCCGACTTCGGCGAGGATGTCCGTCACCATCACGCGGTCGGCCGCATGGCCGCGCCGGAGGTGTGGCACACCGGTGTGTGCCCCTGCGCGTCGCGCCCGGCCGTACGGTCGCACCTGTCGATCGGGCATCCGTAGCTGCCCGCGCTCACCACCGGGGGCCGCGCGCCACCCGGAAACCCGACGATGCTCAGGCTGCTCCGGCCCGACCAGTTCCGCGCGGTCTCGGCGTCCTCGTCCTGGAGCCACTTGCGCACGGCACGTCGCGCGGAACCACCGTCGCGGACCCTGGCGGCGTCACGGTCGAGACGCTCGGTGACGCCGATCGCCCGCGCCTGGTCACGCAGCCCCGGCAACCGTGCGCACCACAGCGCCAGCGCCTCGGCCTCGGTCAGTTCGTCAGCCGCCATCGGCCCTCCGCCCTCATGGCTCGCGCACCGGCTTGCTCATCGGCGAGACTACCCCGCCCAAGCCCTTTCCCATCAGTCCTCTGTCCGCGCTGTGGGCCCCGTCGTTATCGTGACAACGACGGCAGGAGGTCGCGATGCGATTACGGTGGGGCGGCGGCCCGGAGGAGCGAATCGAGCGCGGCGTCCGGGAATACCTGAGCACGGGCCGGACCGCCGAGGTCTCCCGGCCCGAACTGACCGCCGACGCCGAACAGCTGCTGCGGGAGGTGAGCGCCGAGCCGCCGCGCTCCGCCCCCAGGCAACGGGCGTTACAGCTGATCGGCTGGCTGTACCTGTGCCGCGAGGAACGCCTGGTTCGGCACCTCGATCCGCCCGGCCTCGACGAGACGGTCATGCTCGTGGGCCTGCTCCACGACGTTCTCCCCAGCACGATCCCCGAGCGACTGTGGGAACTGGCGGTCGAGTTCGGCGCCGATCCGGACAGCAGGGTGCAGGCCGCCCGTACGGTGTTGGACGCCGCGAGGAGCGGCGGCGCCGATCCCCTCGTCGGACTCGTCGCGCTCGAGCGTGCCCTGTCCGACCTGCCGGCGGACCACGCGTACCTCGCCGGGTACCACCTGCTGGGCGCCACCGCGTGGTTGGAACGCCACGAACACTTCGGGCACCCCGTGGACCTCGACAACGCCCTGGCCCGGGGCCGGGCCGCACTGACACTGTCCACGGCCGTGGGCTCCGGGCGTGCCCCTTTCCTGTACGTACTGTGCGCGATCCTGGAGCGCCGGCTCGCCCGGGAGGACACGGCCGAGAACGCCAGGGCCACCGTCGAGATGTGCAGGAAGCTCCTGGCGGTCGCGCCGGCCGGGAGTAAGGAGCACATCGGCGCCCAACTGTCGCTGGGTGAGGCCCTGTCCGCCCGGTTCGGCCACACGCGGGCGACTGCGGACCTCGACGAAGCCGTCCACGCCCTGCGTCAGGGCGCGGAGGCCGCCCTGCGAGCCGGTGCCGTGAGCGCCGACCAGTCGAAGAGCCTGTCCCGCGTCCTCTACCGGCGCTACGAGCAGACCCATGTCCGCGAGGACCTCGACGAGGCGATCCGCGTCCTGGAAGCGGCGGTGGGGCAGACCGCGTGGAGCGACCCGACGCGGGCGTCGTCGATGCTCACGGAGCTGCGAGCGCTGGAGCGGGAGCGCGCCGCGGGCCACGGGATGCCCGCGGCCGCGCGCCCCGCTCCGCGTACGCCGCACAGTCGTGCCGAAGAGGCATGCTTGTTGATCGCTCGGTCCGAAGCGGACGCCGACCCGCTCGCCCGCGATCGGGGGATCGAGCTGCTGGGCTTCGCCTTGCCGGAACTGCCCGAGGATTTTCCCGACAGGGGGGCCTACTTCGCTTACCTGGGCTCCGCACTGCTGAACCGCCACCGGTTCGGAGGCCAGGATCCGGCAGACCTCGACGTCGCCGAGGGCATGATCCGCCAAGCGGTGCGGTTGTGCCCCGAGGGAAACTCGAACCAGGTGCCCTTCCTCACCCTGCTGGCCATGACCGCGGACGCCCGGTACCGGCGCACGGGAACGCGGGAGGACCTCGACGCCGCCGTCGACACATGGTCGAGGCTGCTGGCACTGCCCCTGCCCGTCCCACGACAGCGCCGGCAGACACTGCACAGTCTCGGCGCGCACCTGGTTGAACGGTTCGAGCACACCGGTTCACTGTCCGACCTGGACGAGGCGGTCGACGTGATGCGGCAGTCCCTGGACGTCGTCGGGCCGCCCGAGGAGGAATACGGCCGCACGGCGCTGGACCTCGCCGCCACTCTCATCCTGCGAGAGGAGCACACCGGCGCACCGCACGAACTTGACGAGGCCCGCGACCGCCTGCTGGCGGCCCTGCCGTACCTTCCGCCGGGAGACACACAGCGCGAGCGGGCGAACGCCCTGCTGGACACCGTGACCCGACGGCAGGAGGTACACCGCACCCGGCATGAGGAGATCGTCACCCCCGCCCTGCGCCGCGCGCAGTTCGTCTCGGGCCCCGGCGACCGGCCCGCGGTCTCCCCCGAGGAAGTGGGCGAGGACTCCGACGTCGTCACCGCGTTCCAGTACGGCAACGTCCTCGCCGAGCGGATCCAGCGGTTCAACCGGACCGGCGACGCCTCCGAGCTCGAAGCGGGTCTCGGCATCGGCCGTCGCGTGCTCGCCGGAATGCCCGCGAACCACCCGGCACGCACGATGATCTCCAGTCACGTCGGTGTGCTCCTCCTGCGGCGCTTCGAGCAGTACGGCGATCACCAGGACCTCGACACCGCCGTCGAACACCTCCGGTACGGCGCGTACGGCCCGGACCACGTCGTCCAGCAGTTACGGAACCTGCTGAACCGGCCGGACGCCGACATCGAGGAGCTGCGGCAGGCCACCGGGGGACAGGTGGACGCACTGATGTACCGGAACGATCGCAGCAGCGAGCTGTCGGCCCTGGCCGGTGCCTACGTGCGCCGATTCGAGCGCGACGGCGGCAGCGGCGATCTGGACGAGGCGGTCGACGCCGCGCGCCGCGCGGCCGACACGGTACCCGCCGACGACCTCGTCGGACGGATATCCCTCCTCCAGACGCTGGGCACGACTCTGGTCCTGCGCTACCGGCACACCCGCAACCGGGCAGACCTCGACCAGGCGATCGACCTCGGCCGCCAGGTCCTGAACACATCCCGCACGATGGGGAACGCGAGGCAGACGGCGCTGAGCAACCTCTGCAACCGGCTGCGTACCCGGTACCTGCTCACCGGCGGCCTCTCCGACCTCGAAGAGGCCGTCGGCTTCGGCCGGGAGGCGATCGAGCCGACCTCCAACGGTCATCCGGACCCCGCCGACCGGATCAACCTTGCCCTGGCCCTGTGGGACCGAGCGCTCCTCCGGGCCGACCTCGCGGACCCCACGGATCTCGACGCGGCGATCGGCCAGGCCGAGGCCGCGGCCGACGCTCTGCACGCCTCCTCACCTCAGCGCACCCACGCGTTGTTCACGCTGGCAAGCATGCTGCGCGACCGGAGCGAGACCGGCGGTACGGCGTCCCGTCCGGGCGATGCCGACCGCAGCCTGGCCTTGTTCCAGGAGGCCGCGCGAACGTTCACCTCGCCCCCGCGCGAACGACTGGACGCGGCGGTCGCCTGGGGTGGCTTCGCCGCCGGCCGCGCCGCCGCAGGACACCTTGACTGGGAGGCGGCGGCGGAAGGCTTCGCCACGGCCGTCGGACTGCTCCCACTGGCGGCATGGCGAGGGCTGGAACGGGCCGACCGGGAGCGCCTGCTGGCCCCGCGCTCGAACGTGGCCACCGAGGCCGCCGCCTGCGCGATCTCATGCGGCCGGCTGGAGCAGGCGGTCGAACTGCTCGACCAGGGGCGTTCCGTGCTGTGGAGCCAGGCCCTGGACACCCGCACCGACCTGACCGCGTTGCGGGAGGCACACCCGGAGACGGCGGAGCGGCTCGAACACCTCCGGGCCGGACTGGACGGGGCCACCGGGGACCCCACGGGACAGCAGGACGTCGCCGAACGGCGGCGCCGGCTGGCACGGGAGTGGGAGGCCCTGCTCGACGAGATCCGCCGCCGCCCCGGCTTCGAACACTTCCTGCTGCCCCTGCCCTTCTCCGCCCTGTCCGAGGCGACCACCGCCGGTCCGATGATCATCGTCAACGTCAGCCGGTACCGGTGCGACGCGCTGGTGGTGACGCCCGGGAGGATACGGCTGATCCCGCTGCCCGACCTCACCGCGGACGAGGCGCAGCGCCGCACCGAGCGCTACCTGGCCGCCCTGGATCGGCTGAACCAGCCTGAAGCACTTACGGGGCCCAGCCAGCAGACCGTCCTGGCCACGCTGGAGTGGCTGTGGGACACGGTCGCCGGCCCGGTCCTCGACTCCCACGACGCGGGCGCCTGGCAGGGGCAGCGCGTGTGGTGGTGCCCTACCGGGCCGTTGACCCTGCTCCCGCTGCACGCCGCCGGCTACCACGATCCCGATGACGGCCGGGAGCGCGACGCCGTCATGGAACGCGTGGTGTCCTCCTACATGCCCACCCTGCGCGGTCTGATCCGAGCCGGCCGTCCGGTGGCGCCTCCGGATCAGATGCGGCGGCTGCTGATCCTGGCCCTGAGCGACCGGCCGCGATACGCGCCGACCCTGGACCCGCTGCCCGGAGCCCAACGGGAGGCGGAGTCACTGCGGCGCCGGTTCCCGGACCGGCACACCGCACGGCTCAACGCCGACGCCACCTGTGAGCGGGCACTTGACCTGCTGGCCTCGCACACCTGCGTCCACTTCGCCTGCCACGCCGGACAGAACCTCGCCGACCCCAGCCAGGGCGCGCTCTACCTGTACGACAAGCCTCTGAAGGTCACCGATCTCGCCCGCCTCGATCTGGAAACGGCGGAACTCGCCGTGCTGTCCGCCTGCCAGACGGCCGTCGGCGGTACGGAGCTGCCGAACGAGGCGATCCATCTCTCGGCGGCGCTGCTCCTCGGCAACTTCCGGCATGTCGTCTCGACCCTGTGGACCGTGGGGGACGACAGCGCCCGAAGCATCATCGATGAGGTTTACCAGGAACTCGGCGACCGGCAGGGCCGCATCCACACGTCCCGGACGGCACGCGCCCTGCACGACGCGGTCAACCGCGCCCGCAGGCGAGAGCCCTACCGCCCCATCGCCTGGGTGTCGCATGTCCACTTCGGACTCTAGTCCGGGTCGCGACCGGCGGTTCTGTGTGGGAACCGCATGACAGACCTCGTCGAGGATCCGGTTGACGTGCCGCTCTCGCCGGGTTCCGGCGTTCAGCGGTCGTCCGTGTGTCAAGGGCGGCGCAGGTCAGTACCGCGCGGTGGAGGGCGGAACCTTGGCCGGGGCGGAGCGGAGTTCCTCTTCGAGGGCGTCGACGAGCGCCCTGGCCGCCTGGCGTAGTCGTACGCGGCGGGCGGTGAGGTCTTCGGTGAACGTCCGGGCCTTCGGCCCCACCCAGGTCGGCTGGCCGGTGAGCCGGCCGTGGGCCGGGTCGAGGGCGGCCTCCAGGATGGCGACCCGCGCCCTGACCTCCGTCAACGTCTGTTCCAGCAGTTGGCGCCGCGGATTGGGCACCAGGTCCTCCGGGCGAGAATTCATTTATTCCCCTTCGGATGCGGATACATCGGACGGACTATTGGACATTATTGGAGCTGTGGCACCTCGGCCAGTGCTGGAGGAATGCATGACACGTTTTGTACGGTGTGGCGTTCTGGTGTGTGCGGTGGGGTTACTGGCGGTGTCCGGATGTGGGGAGAGTGGTCCTACGGCGGCTGAGGCGGGGGAGACCCTCAAATCGCATATCACCGAGTTGATGAAGGAGAGCCACGTTCTTGATGTCCGTATCACGGATTCTGGTGGGCGCGATATTCCATGCGGAGAAGGAAAGGCCAAACGGACCTTCGCGGCTACGGCGAGGGATGCCGCGTCGCAACGTGATCCAGGCGGGCTCAATACCTACATGCTCGGTGTGCTCTCCTCGGTTGCCCCTTACCGGATTGCCGAAGATCAGGGCAACGCTCCTATTCGGCTTGCCAATGACACATACAAGACGATGATCATCTTGGAGTCACCGGGTAACGGGCAATACGGAGTGCGGGGCGAGACCGAGTGTCTTCCGACTTCGTGAGCTAGCTATCGTAGGCCAACCCGCGCTCTCTGCTCAGTTTGTTGCCGCCTTCGAACCGACTCGCCATCTTTTGGGATAGATCGCCCATTGATAGCTCGTCTTCACTACCCATCCCATTGACCGCCGCCCACCGCTCGAAGGACTCCAACCCCTTGTTGCCTTGTTTGATCAGTTCGGCGAACGGTCTGAGGTTGCCCTTGGCGTCGGTGATGGACACGCCGGGTGGGCAGCTGGCCTGGAACTCGGCGGCCGTCACCTTCGGGGTGAAGCCGTTGGCCATCAGCAGCTGCGCGTAGGTGTGCTGGCGGCTGAGGGTGGCCGCCCTGTCGTCCTTGTCGGCCTTGTCCATCCGGGTCTCGTCCTCCTTGCCGAAGGCGCCGTCGGCGGCGAGGGTGGTGCTCAACGCGAACCAGGCGAAGTCGTACGCCAGGGTCGGCGCGGCGAAGATACTGGTCAGCGCGATGGCGGTGTCGCGGGTGAAGCTCACCAGCTTCTTCCGCTGTTCGTCTACCATGTCCAGGTCGCCCTGGACCTTCTCGATCGCGGCCAGCTCGAAGCCGCGTACGTTGCCCAGGGCGGTGAACGCCTTGTCCAGGTGTTCGACGTCCCCGGTGCGCCGGGCCGTCGCCGAGGCGTCGGCGATGAGCTGCTGGGAGAAGCGGCCCATGCCCTGGTCGAACGGGGCGAGGTTCTTGGCGGAGTCGGCGAAGGTCTTCAGGAAGTTGTAGGTGTCCTTCGGGCTCAGGGTGAACGCCGCCGTCGTGCCGAAGGCCGAGGTGAAGGGCTTGAGCGTGCTCGCCTCGGTCATGTTGGCGTCGCCGATGTTCGCACCCTCGGTGATCTCGGCGGCGTAGGCGCCGGCCAGCGTCGACATGAAGATCTTGACTCCCGGCGCGACCTCCATCGGGGTGGCCGGGGTGTCCTCGGTGCCGTCGGTGTCCTTGAGGTCGCCCATGATGGTCATGACGTTGAAGGCGAACTTCGCGGCCTCGGGGCTGTGCGGGCCCTTCTCGTAGGCGCCGCCCCCGGCGGCGAGCATCCGGCCGAACTCCACGCTGATGTCGAAGTTCATGCCCGCAGGCCGCTGAAAGGCGTGTTCGGGGCTTTCCATCCGGTTGAGCTCGGTGAACAGATCTCTGAGGTCCTCGCGCGACATGGCGTTGAACAGGCCCCTGGCCACGTCGGGGTTGTTCGCCAGGGCGGGCAGCAGTGGGACGAGGTCGGTCTTCCACCGCCGGGGGCGGGTGCCGTCGCCGTCGCCGACCGGCTTTCCGACCCTGCCCCGCGCTATCTCGGTGAGCCACGCGGCGGGGAACATGCCGTACCGGAGCAGGGATGCCAGCTCGCCGTCCGGCGCCTTCTTGAGGTCGCCCGCCTCCCACTCCGAGCCGAGCAGGGCCGGCTGCGCGCCGACCGCGGTGGCCAGGGCGTCGCCGATGACCTTCCGGTGCCCGTCGGCTGCCTTCTTGTCGTACCTGTCCAGACGTTGGAGCATGCCGAGCATGCCCTGTGGGCCGATGACCCGGAAGAACCCGGCGGTCAGATAGGCGTCCTGCTGCCCGTCGGCGAGTTTGTCGAGGATCCGGTCGTAGGCGGCATCGGGCAGGCCGAGGGCGGACGGGGGAAGTTGCGAGAGCTGAAAGGCGAGTTCGGTGCCTTTCTTGGCACTGCCCGCCGGGGACTTTCCGGTCTTCTCGTCGTAGGGCAGCAGCCCCCACTGGAACGGGTTCTGGAACAGGCCACCGGTCCAGGCCGAGGACTGCTTCGGCAGGCCGGCCTCCACTCCCAGCATGGGCAGGTCCTGGTTGATCGTCTGCAGGCGTTTGCGCAGCCCCAGAAGCTCGTCGCTGACCCAGCCGTCGATCTCCCTGATCGGCAGCAGTCCCACCGCCGGCACCTCGGCCGTCGCGAGGAGTTGCCGGATCCGCTCGGTCTGCTCGCCGATCACGTCGCGACCGCGTTCCAGCGCGGCGATGAAGCCCTGCATCAGCTCGGGGTCGATTCCGGCGAAGTCCGGTGACAAAGGCCCCGTTCCCGGTGACATCGCCTCCACCATTCCCTTCGCCCTGTTTTCAGTTATTTCACTCTAACTCAATAAGAAGCATATTAAAGGATGGATAATACGATTCCATCAAGCATTATGGGGCGATTCTCTGCCTTACGCGAGACGCCATCCTTGGTTGCCGCTCTCGGGGCCGGGGTGAACCTGATCCGCTGAAGAGCACCCCTCACCTGGTCGGCTCGGAGTCACATCACGCGCCGGGGAGCGACGACGGCCCTCGGAGGATCTCCGAGGGGGGGTGCAGGGCGGGTCGCCGGGGAAGTCGCGAGCAGGGGAGAGGCGTCCGCCGGTCAAGGAGGGCTCGCCTCGCCGGAAGTGGACGGCGCCGCGGTGCCGGTCCACGTCGCGCGGTGCGGTGGCGCCGCACATCGG